>JAKLIL010000206.1 GCA_022709625.1 Verrucomicrobiota bacterium | reverse complement strand
GGCGGGTTTATCCGTGGCGCGCGGCGGGCTGGAATCTGCTTCTGGCCTTGGCGGCCGGCCTGCCTGCGGCCGCCGCCCTCCGGGTCGTGCACCCCGGCGGGCCCGTGGCGGAGTTGGCGGTTTCCGCACCGGTCTACGCCACCGCCTATCTGGCGTTGTTGTGGGCGACCGGCCGGATGGAACCGAAACGCCTGGCGGCACGGCTTTGGGGCGGCCATGGCGCCTGACCGCCACTTGGATCCGTTGGCGGGCCCCCCGGCCCGCTGCCGCATAAAGATCCTCGCGCAGCACCGGCAGGGCTTGGCCTGGCATCGCCGCGCGGGCCTGTGCGCCAAGGGCAGCCTGTTCGATGCCGCCGGTACGTTCCACCGAGGCGCCCAGTTGCTGGATTACTTCGCTTCCGTCGCCGGCGCCGATGATTTGCGGGACAAACTCCGCGCCGCCAAGGGATGTTTTGCCGTCATTCTGGACACGGAGCGGCAGCTGCTGGCCGTCGTCGATTCCGTGCGCAGCATTCCGCTGTTTTACGCCTGCCAGGCCGGCGGTGTCGTGGTGGGCGACGATGTCTACGCGATCCAGCAGAAACTCGGCGGTGCCGCCGAGATCGATCCCGTCGCCCGCGAGGAATTCCTCCGGGTCGGATATCCGGTGGGTCCCCGCACGCTGGATCCGCGGGTTGGACAGATCGAGGCCGGGGAGTTCTACGTTTGGGACAAGGCGGCCGGGCGGGGCCGGGTGCAGGCCTACTTCCGCCATGCCCACGGCTCCGACACGGGCAAAAGCGAGGCGGAACTGCTGGACGAGCTGGATGAAGTCACTTCGCGCTGGGCGCGGCGCCTGATCGCTTCGGTCGAAGGCCGGACCATGGCGATCGCCCTCAGCGGGGGCTACGATTCGCGGTACGTGGCCTGTGCCCTGAAGCGGGAAGGCTGCGCGAACGTGGTCTGCTACAGCTATGGTTCGCCGGACAGCTACGAATGGCAAGTCGCCCGGCAGGTTGCGGCCCGTTTGGGCTATCCAATCCATATCGTCGACTACGGCCGCAAGGCGTGGCGTGCCACCCTGGGCGCGCCCTGGTTCGTGGAATTCATGCGGCTGGCCGCCCAGCGTTGCGCCATTCCTTGCATCCAGGAACTTCCCGCCTGCGCGCAGTTGCAGGCCCGGCAGGCCATTCCCGCGGATGCCGTGATGGTGCCGGGGTACGGGGGCGATCTCCAGGCCGGAAACTATCTGCCGGCCGAGATTCTTGCCGGGCGGTCCGAAGCGCTGTTGGCCGAAGGAATCGACCGGTATTTGTACCGCCGGCTTTTTACGCTGGTCTCGGCGCCCATCGCCCCGGAAACCAAGCGGGCGATCCTGGGCCGGATCCACGACGATACCGCCCGGTTCAAGAGCGACGATCTGCCCGGTTTCTGCAGCGTGTACGAGGATTGGTGGGTCCGGCATCGGTCAGCCAGATTCATCGTCAACACGGTGCGCACGTTCGAATGGTTCGGCCACGAGTGGCGGCTGCCGTTGTGGGACAACGAACTGCTCGAGTGGTGGCAGCGCATCCCCTTGGAGTTCCGCCTGAACAGCGCGCTCTACCGCCGGTTTTTGTTTGCGCGGCTCTTTGGGCCGCTGGGCGTGGCCTTCCGGAAGCCGGATTTCGTGCGGTTGCCCACGGACCAGGCCCAGCGGTGGCTGCCTGCCGCCGCCATTCCCGCGCTGCGCTGGCTTTACCGGCGCACCCTCGGCCACTATCTGCGCGCCCGGCGCGACATCGACGCGTTCCACGACGCTGCCCGGATATTGCTTGATCAACTGCCCCGAAAGTGGTCATTGTACGATTTCGGCAACGTCAACGGAGCCGTCGGCGTGTGGTGCGATCATTACGGCCTGTAGACCGGAATCCGCGCCGGCGGAACTCCGCCGCAGGCGCGGCCGCTTTGGCGAGGGCCCACCCGTGAACAAAAAGCGCAGCGAATATCTCCGGCGGCCCGACCGAGCCGTGGCGGCCCTCGTGCGGGCCTGGAGCGGCATTCCCTTGTCCATCCGGGCGGTGAATTTCCTGTTCCAGCGCGTCTTCCGGCTGAATGCGGACGTCCCGTATTCCGTGCACTTCACGTCGCGGGTGATCGTGGGCAAAGGAATTACGATCGGCCGCAACGTGTGGAAGTCGTTCGCCTTGAGCGGCGGCTGCTTGATCCAGGGCGGCAACGGGATTTCCATCGGCGACGACACGATTTTCGCCCCGGGCGTCAAGATCATCTCGGCGAACCACGATCCGGGCAATGCGATGAAATGGAAGCCGCAGCCGTCCGTCAAGATCGGGCGGGGATGCTGGCTGGGGGCGAATGCCGTGGTTTTGCCGGGCGTAGAACTGGGGGACCACGTCGTGGTGGGAGCCGGGGCGGTAGTGGCGACGAGCTTTCCCTCGCCGGCGACCGTGGTGGGCGTTCCCGCCCGGCAGGTGGCCGGCCAAGACGGATGCGCATCGCCGTGACGGGGGTGCGGACACGCGGAGCGGGCCGCGGCCGCGGGAGGCGAAGATGAGCGACTCGCTGGCCCGGCCGATCCTGTTCGTGCTCAATTCGGGCTTTCCCGACTACTCGGGGGGGCGCGAGAATTGGCTCTTCCACGTCGCCACGCGCTTGGCGCAGCGCGGCCACGACGTGCGGATTCTTTCCATGGCGCGGTACGGCGGCCAGCCTCCCCATTACGATCTGGGCAACGCCGTCCGGCTATACCGGATTCGTTCCTGGCTCCATACCCTGCCCGGCCAGCTGGCGACCCCGGGCCCCTTGGCGGTGTTGCGGATTCTTTCCGTGGTTCCGCGGTTTCACGGTTTCCTGCGCCGCCGCGCCTGCCGTTGGCAGCCCCGGCCGATCGTGGTCGGCCTGGATACCGTGGTCGCGCCGCTGGCCATGCGCGGCTTGGAACGCGAGTTGATCTTCGTCTGCGCCAGCAAAGGGCCCCATGCGGAAGTGTTGGCGGAACACGCGCCTTGGCTGGCGTCCTGGCTCCGGCGGACGGAAATCCGCGCCTTCCGCGATTGCCGCGAGTTGTGGTCCAACGGTGACGACATGCGCGCCGCCATCCAGGCCCAAGGATTCGATTCCGTGCTCATCGGCAACGGCGTGGACACGGCCGCCGCCCGCCGTCCCCGGGCATGTCCTCCCGAATACGGTACGGACCGTTCCCGATTCCGCCTGGCCATGGCGGGATCCTTGCTGGATATCAAAGGCGTGCCCAATGCGGTGCGGGCCCTGGGGCTGGTGTCCGACCCGGCCCAACGCCGCCGCATGGACATGTTCTTCGTGGGGAAAGGCGATCCGCGCCGCTACGCGGCCTTGGCCGCTGCATGCGGCGTGGGGGCCCAGATCCATTTCCTTGGCGCGCGGCAGGACGTTTTTCCCTACCTGCAGCATGCCGATTTGCTGCTGGGCCTCAGCGGCGGCGGCGGAATGTCCATGGCGGCGCTGGAGTCCCTCGCCGCCGGGGTGCCCTTGTTGGCTTGGGACACGCCGGTCTATCGGCAACTCGTCGTCGCCGGCCAAACCGGCTGGCTGGTTCCCGCGGCGGACGTCCACGCGCTGGCGCGGGGGATTGTCCGGGCCATGGCGCTGCCGGCGGCGGAACGGCGACGGATGGGAGAACGGGCCGCGGAATCCGTGCGGGCCTACGATTGGGAACGCGTGGTTGACCACGTCGAAACCAGATTGCATCATATGGGCGGCCAGGAGCATCCGGCGCATGCCCCGGAGGGGAACGCGACGACGTGAAAAAACTGATCTACGCCATTTGGCGCGCACGGAACCGGCGGACGTTCCGGAAGAATTGCCGTCTCGGTCCGGGATTCTCGTGCGGGCCGCATGCGCATTGCTGCAACGAGAACGGGCAACCGGGCGCCATCCAGATCGATCCCCACGTCGAAATCATGGGCACACTGTGCGTCATGGGCGCCGGCCGCATCCGGATCGGTTCGCACACGACGATCCGGTACGCAACGACCATTGAAAGCGTGGTCGGGGTGACCATCGGTCGCGACGTAATCGTCTCGAACCACGTGTTGATCACGGACAACAACAACCACCCCACGGATCCCGGCCAGCGTCTGGCCATGTCGCGCAGCGGGTTCTACGGCGATCTCTGGCATTGGCGCCACGCCGAATGCAAGCCCGTCGTTGTC
>JAKLIL010000205.1 GCA_022709625.1 Verrucomicrobiota bacterium | reverse complement strand
GACGTCGCCCGGCGTTCCGATCTGCAACACCTTGCCTTCGCTCATCACGGCGATGCGCGTCGCCATCGTCATCGCCTCCTCCTGGTCGTGCGTGACCATCACGCACGTGACGCCGACCTCCTCGATGATGTTGACGAGCTCGAGCTGCGTCTGCTCGCGCAGCTTCTTGTCGAGCGCGCCGAGCGGCTCGTCGAGCAGCAGCATCTTCGGGCGCTTGGCGAGCGAGCGGGCGAGCGCGACGCGCTGCTGCTGTCCGCCAGAAAGCTGGTGCGGCTTGCGCCGGGCATAGCGGTCGAGCTGCACGAGCTCGAGCATCTTGCCGACGCGCTCGCCGATCTCGCCGTTGGGCATGCCGTCGCGCTTCAGGCCGAACGCGATGTTGTCCCACACCGACAGGTGCGGAAACAGGGCGTAGCTCTGGAAGATGGTGTTGACCTTGCGCTCGTAGGGCGGCAGATCGGTCACGTCTTCGCCCCCCAGCCGCACCCGGCCGGTGTCGGGCTGCTCGAAACCCGCGAGGATGCGCAGCAGCGTGGTTTTGCCGCACCCGCTCGGGCCCAGCAGCGAGAAGAACTCGCCCTGTTTCACCGCCAGCGACACGTGGTCCACCGCCTTGACGTCGCCGTAATGTTTGGAAACGTCGTCGAACTCCAGGAATTCGCTCACCGTTGTTGTCTGCTCCGTTTTCGCCGGCGACGCTTGCAGGGCGGGACCGCCGATTCGAACCGCATTATGAAACAGGTCCTCCCCAATTCAATAAAATCTTTTTCGGCCGGCGGGGAGGGGTTGCTGGCGATCGTTTTCCCGGGCCAATGCGGCAGCGCGCCGTCAATTTTCCACGCGGCGGGGATGGTCGCGGGCGCCGCGGAAAGGCCGATCCAGGGTCAGGGCCAGGTCGAGGCGGGGGTTGAATTGCCCGGCGGCGTGGTTGCGCGAGCGGACCCACACGGTACGCGAACCTTCCGTGAAAACGAGGATGCGCGACTGGCTGTCCTTGAAACGGGCCGCGCGGATGGCGCTGACGTTGAGGAAGCAGGTCCCGCCCAGGCGGGGGTTCACGTAGGCGGCCCGGTGGAACCCCTGCGGCAAATGGGAGTGGCCCGAGGCCCAGACGGCCACCTTGGCCTGCGGGAGCAGTTCCTCGAACGGCGCGGATGGCCGGATTTGGCGGCTGGCCATCCCCGCCGTGAACAACCCGCTCCCCCGCAAGGGGGCGTGCGTCACCGTCAGCAGAATCCGGTCGCCCGGTTTGCGTACTTGCCGCTGCCACCAGGCGAAGGCCTCGGCGGAGACCTCCGTGGCCGACGACGAAGCGACGTCCGACAGGCACAGCATCCGCACGTTGCCGACGTCGATGGCGTAGTGGTCGGGAACCGGAAAGTAGCGCCGGAACAAGGCGCGGTTGCGGACGTCGTGGTTGCCGGCCACCTCGAACCAATTGGAAATCCCCGCGCGGGCGCGCGTCCGCAGGAACCATTCGAAATCGTCTTCCGTGCTGCGGGATTGGAGCAGGTCGCCGGCGACGACCGCCAGGTCGATTCCCGGCACATGGGTCCGGACGTCTTCCACGGCGCATTCGAAATCCTTCCGGCCGGCCACGTCGACGGGCTGGATATCCGACAGCATCCACACGACGAGACGATCGTCCTCCGGAACGACGGGCGTCCGGTCGAACCGCGGCCGCTGGAAACGCGCGCATCCCGCCGCCGCCAGCCACAGGACCAGACCGACGCCGATCCCCGCTCGCCAGCGTTGGACGCGCTGGGGCGGCGGGGGCCGGGCAGCCGGCCTAGAGCATGTCTTCGAAGACGAGATAATGGGTCTCTTCCATGCCCAGCCCGCGGTACACCTCCTGGGCGCGGACGTTGCTCCGGTTCACGTAGAGACGGAACCCGCACACGTTGCCGGCCTGGGCGGCCAGTTGCCGGACTTTTTCGTCCATGGCGGTGTAGACGCCGCGCCCGCGGAACTCCGGCTTCACGTAGACGCTTTGGATCCACCAGAACATCTTGTTGCGCCAGTCGCTCCATTCGTAGGTGATCAGCAGGCAGCCGGCCATGGCGCCGTCGCTTTCCGCGACGAGATAGAACCCCCGCTCGGGATGCCCCATCAGGGCCACCACGCCGGCGGCCACGGTTTGCTCCTCGAGCGCCAACCCCTCCGTCTCCATGGCCAAGGCCCGGTTGCATGCCGCAATCCGTCCCGCCTCCGCCGCCGTCGCCTGTCGCACCTTGATTTCGCTCATGCTCGGTCTCCCGGATATGTTTCGCATGGCCGTGGGGGGCGATGCAAGCAAGTAAGCGGGCTTCAGGCGGGCTTTTTCCGCGGGCCCCACTTGGCCCACCCCAGCACCGCCAGCAGCAGCGCCGCCTGCGCGTGGATGGCCCCGGAGATGCCCGCGGCGCCGTGCACGTGGACTTCCGCCAGCCGGATGCCCGGCGGCCGCCAACCGGGCCCCGCGATCCGATCCGCCAGCAGGCCGAATCCGAGGGCGCAGGTCGCCAGCACGGCCACGTACACGACCGTCGTGCGCAGGCCCATCAACCGCCATACGGCCAGCAAGGTGGAAGCGCTCACGCCGGGCCCGCCGATCAGGAACGCCGTCGCCGCCCCGGGCGACAACCCGGCCGCCAGCAAGCCCAGGGCGAACGGAACCGCCGCGGTGGAGCAGATGTAAACGGGAATCCCGAAAGCCAGGGTCAGGACCATCTGCGCCAGCGGATTCGCGATGCGCTCCGCGATGAAGTTCTCGGGCACCAAGGTCATGACCATGGCCGAAACAAACGCCCCGACGACGAGGGCGCCGCCGATCGACCGCGGCAGCACGATGAATCCGTTGCGCCAGATCCGGACCCACCACGGCTCGGTCTCGGGTTCGAGCGCGGGATCGGCCAGCCCCGCGGCACCGGGCGCATCCCCGTCGAGGGCTTCCACGGCGAAACCGCACAGCACGCCCGAGACCGCGGCGGCCAGCGGACGCAGCAGCGCAAAGAGCCCGCCCATCAGCCCGTACGTCACCGCGATGCTGTCCACGCCGGTTTGCGGCGTACTCATCAAAAAAGCGGCCGTCGCTCCTTTGCCGGCGCCGTGCTTGCGCAGGGAAACGCCCAGCGGAATGACTCCGCAGGAACACACCGGCAACGGCACGCCGAGCGCGACGGCCTTGAAAATCGCGCGGCGGCGCCCCCCGCCGAAATGCTCCCGCACCACCCGCGCGTTCAGCCACAGCGACAACACGCCCGCGACGCCGAACCCGCCCAGCACCCACGGCGCCATCTCCCCGAGAACGACCCAGGTGCGGCGCATCACTTCGCTTGCGGTTTGCACGACCGGCTGCATGGCGGAAGTGTAACACGTCGCGGCCCGCCCCGCCAACCGCGGCAGCCGCGGCCGGCGGGTGCGGGGCGGTTTACGGTTGCGGCGGCGGCGGACCGGACCTATGCTTGGCGTAGTTCCACGAATGGGTTTGGACATGCAGGCAACCGTCTATTTTGGCGACGACATCCCGTTGAACTGCCATCGCATCGAGGTACGCATCCGGAATCTGAGCCAGCTTTTCGACTACCGCGATCCCTCGCCGTTTCTCGCCAAGGATCTCGACAACGACGCGCAGCAGTATATCGTGGCCAGCGCCGGCGAGTTCTCGGCCCGCCTTCCCTTGGCCTTGGTCGTCCATCTGCGCGAGCCGATGGATTCGCCCGAAGAAGCCCGCGACGCCGGCGAGGCCATCCGCGAGCATTTCGTGCGCCAGTCCGGATTCGTCCATCTCCGCCTGAAGGAACTCGTCCACGACGGCCTGATCAGCCTGGCCATCGGCCTGGCCTTTCTCAGCGCCACGCTGACCGCGGCCGCCGCGCTGGCGGCCTGGGCGGAAACCTCCCCTGCGGCCAACGTCGTCCGCGAAGGGCTCGTCATCTGCGGCTGGGTCGCCATGTGGCGGCCCATCCAGATTTTCCTGTACGACTGGTGGCCCCTGTTGGGCGACCGCCGGCTTTTCGACCGTCTTGCCCGTATGCCCGTGCAGTTGATTTTTCCGCCGGCCGCGCCGCCGCCACCGAGCGCCTAGTCCGCCGCATTGCCGAACGCGCCGCCACCCTGTAGCATGCCGCCATGAGATCGAAGGCCGCCCCGATGCCCATCCCCGCCGGAACGGCCCGCCCGGTTCCGGCCGGCGAAGCG
>JAKLIL010000204.1 GCA_022709625.1 Verrucomicrobiota bacterium | reverse complement strand
GCCCCAGCGTCCGCCCATCCCTCCGCCGCTCGCGCCCATCGTCAAGGATATCGAAGCCTGTCGTCTGTGTCCCCTCGCCGCCACCCGCAAAAACGCCGTCCCCGGCCAAGGCGCCCTTCAGCCCGACATCATGTTTGTCGGCGAAGGCCCCGGCGCCGACGAAGACGCCCAGGGCCTGGCGTTCGTCGGCCGCGCCGGCCAGCTTCTGACCAAGATGATCGCCGCCATGGGCTATACCCGCGAACAAGTCTTCATCGGCAACATCGTGAAATGCCGGCCCCCCGGCAACCGCGTCCCTGAGCCCAATGAAATGGCCTGCTGCCTGCCTTACCTCAAGCGCCAGATCGCGATCATTCGCCCCAAGCTCATCGTTTGTCTAGGCGCCACCGCCGCGCGCGGGTTGGTTCAGGAAACCATCCCCATCGGCAAGGCCCGCGGAAGCTGGCGCGAATTCGAAGGCATCCCCGTCATGCTCACCTTCCATCCCGCCTACCTGCTCCGCGACGGCAGTAAAAAACGCGAGGCCTGGGCCGACCTCAAGGCTGTTCTGGCCCGCCTCGGCAAGAAGCTGCCCGCGGCAGGCTGATAATTCATGGTCGATCGTTTGTCGTCCAGAACCCTGATCATTGGACGTTGGATATTGATTATTGAATATCGAGTTCCCATGCCATTTGCGTTTTCGCGTTCAATAAAGCTTGCCTGGATCGTTTTGGCGCTGGCTGTCCTGGACGCGTTGGTCCTGCTCTACTTCTTCGATCCCGCCACCTATTCGTTCTATCCGCGCTGTCCTCTTCATGCCATTACGGGTCTTGATTGCCCAACCTGCGGCATGCTGCGTGCGATACACCTGCTCCTGCATGGTCAGATCAGGGCTGCCTTCGCGGTGAATCCACTTCTATTCATGGCCCTGCCCGCCGGCGCGCTTTTGGGGATTCCTCCCGCGCGCCGCTGGCTCCTCTGGGCCGTACTCGCGGCGCTGGCGGGCTGGTTCATTTGGCGCAACTGGCTCGCGCCATGAAAAGCGCCCGCCCCGACACGGGCGGGCGCTGCCTCCATTCTGGATTCTGAATGCCTGCCCAGCTCGACCTACGCCTGTGGCGCGGCCGGCGCTTCGGGGACAGCGGAGGTCTCGCCGAACATGTGCCGATAGGCCACTACCGTCGTGATCGCGCCAAACGGCGCGGTAAGAAACACTCCGATGCCGCACAGGATCGCGCCAACCGCGGAAATCAGCCCCGCAACCAAGCACAGCACCAGCAACGAGATGTAATCCCCCTTGGCTTTCTCGCAACTGGCTTGGATGGCCGGCCAAAAATCCAATTTTCTGTCTGCCAGCAGGCACATGGCGAACATCACCAGCGGCGAAAGCAACGTCGGGGCCACAATCCCCACGAGGGGCAGCCACCCCGCGATCGCGAAGGCCACGCCAATCACGATCGCCAGAAAAAGGGCCTGCAGAAAGAAATCGAAACCCTTGAACACGTCTCCGATCTGGGGCGCAGGCTGCTCTTGACGGAGCAGGCGAAGGATGACCAGGGTCAATCCCGCCCACAACGGACCCGCCAGCACGCCGCAGGTGAAGACGCCCAACAGACCGGCAACCAGCGTCGCCACGAACAACACCCCAAAGTTGGCCTTGTACAGAGCCCACGCCTCCGAAAGCCAGCCGCCGATATCCACTTTGCCGTTACCCATGTTCTTCTCCCGTTTTCGTCGATTGGTTCTTTTGGATGTCATAGTCCCAAAAGCATGGCGGCAAGGCAAGCGACCGGCTTGACTTTTTTACCCCGCCCCGTATGCTTCCCGTGCTTCTCTCAAGGAAGGGCGTTTAGCTCAGTTGGTTAGAGCGCGTGCCTCACATGCACGAGGTCACTGGTTCGAGTCCAGTAACGCCCACCATATAGTACGATTCGATTTTTGCGCGGGGGACAACGCGGAAAACGCCGCGACAGCATTGAGCGGCGCGGGATATTCCACCCGCAGGGCGGGCTCCCGCTCGGACACCTGAAACACGAACGCGGACGGGCATCCCTCGGCCCCAAACGAGGCGGCGACTTGGGCGGGATCGGCGGACGGATCGAAAGTCGCCCCCTCCGAAAAGGCCTGTGGAACGGGATCTGTGCGCGTCCGGACCGGCGCGGGGCGTGCGGCAAGGCCGCCGCCCCGGCCCTCGGGCTCGGGTCCACCGGGCGGCAGATGGGCGCAGGTCAAATCCGCTGGGGTGCGGGTCCCGATGGCTACGGGTTTCCCGTCATTCCGGCCCCGGATCGGCTTCACAATGTTCAGGTTCAATACCGACATTTTCGCTAAACGGGCCAAATCCTCCGCGTCGGCGTCGGCCAAATCGGAACCCATTTCTTTGCAGTCGGTAACGAAGGCGCGCAAAGGTTCAATCCAGCCTGCGCCGTTGGTCTTGATTTGGGCGAGGTCGGCGGACAAGGAAGCCTTCTCGCGGATAAAGCCCTCCTTCCGCGCTGTATATTCCTCCTTGTCCACCGTGCCTTCGAGGTACACATCCAGCAACCGATTCAGCCGCGCTTGGATGTCGTCAACCCGCGCCGCGTGCTGCGCCGCCAACCCCTCGGAACGGTGCGCCTCCTCGGCCTGCCACTGGTCAACCTGGGCCAAAATCCAGTCGGCCACCTCGCCCGGCAAGGTGCGATAGGACAAGGCGGCGTGGATTTCCAAGGAAAGCGATTCCTCGCGGATGTACTTTTTCAACTCGCAAGGGCCGTGGTGGCGCGTGCAGTTATAGTAATGGTGCCCCTTCTGCCGTTGCGCCGTGATGCCGCTCCCGCACGAACCGCATTTGATCATCCCCGTGAAACAGCACGGATCGCCCTTGTGCGGGGCCTGAATCGCCCGGCTGCGCTGGTTGAGCATTTTCTGAACGCGGTCGAACAATTCGCGGGAAATCAAAGGCTCGTGCTTCCCCTCGTAGAGTTCGCCCTTGTACCGCATCATGCCGATATAAAACGGATTTGACAGCAGGCACCGCATCCAGGACTTGCGGAAAGTATTGTCCCGGCAGGTCAGCAAGCCCATCCGGTTCGCCATGTCCGAGATGGCCTGATAACTCGTTTCGCCGCTCGCGTAGGTCTCGAACAGCTTCTTGACCAGCGGGGCCGTCTTTTCGTCGATCACGATGGTGCGCAGGCGCGGCTCGTTCGCGTAGCCGATGGGCGCGCGCCCCGGATAGACGCCAATGCGCAGCTTCTGCCGCAACCCGCGCCGCACATTCTCGCTGAGGTTGTCCACATAGTACTTGCTCTGCCCGAACGCGATGGAAAGCATGAACTTCCCTTGCGGCGTGTTCTCGAACCAGAACGACGGGAACTTCAACGCCGCCAACTTGCCGGTGTCCACCAGGTAGATGACACGCCCGCCGTCCACGCTGTTGCGCGCCAAGCGGTCGGGATGCCAAGCCAGCAGGGCGTCAGCTTCACCCTTTTCCACCCGTCGAATCATATCATTGAAGATCGGCCTTCCAGGCTCCTTCGCGGTCCGTTTCTCGACGAACTCGCGGACCACTTCCAGCTTTTCCCGCGCCGCGTGTTCGCGCAACTCCTCAAGCTGCGCCTCGATGGAAAGCAGTTGCTTGTCGTCCTCGTCGGTGGACTTCCGCGCATAGAGGAAGTATTTCATTTGCGGCCCCCTTTTGCCTTCTTCGCGGCGGCTTTCTTGCTCCATCGATCCACGCCATCAATGACGGCCTTAAATGCTTTTGTGTTCGGGCGGGGAATCGGTTGCAACAACAAGCGTTTGCCGTCGCACACAATCGCCAGCTTCGAGCCGGTTCCGAGTTTGAGAATGTCGCGGAATCGGCGCGGAATAACGAACTGACCCCGAGACGAAAGACAAGCGATGTCCAGATGCATGAGCCCTCCCTAAGCGTATAAGTTCAACTTATGCGATAACTCTACAGCCGGAGGGGGACGGGCGTCAAGGCAGGATTTGGAAAATATTGAGGAAATAACGCGGCGCAGGTGGACCGCTCGCGGACGCGTGCGAAGAATGAGCGCCAAAGGCCGCGAAGTGGGCCGGCAAGCCGCTACAACCGCCGCGCAGCGGCGCCCATCGGGACCCGCACCCCAGCGGATTTGACCTGCGCCCATCTGCCGCCCGGTGGACCCGAGCCCGAGGGCCGGGGCGGCGGCCTTGCCGCACGCCCCGCGCCGGTCCGGAC
>JAKLIL010000203.1 GCA_022709625.1 Verrucomicrobiota bacterium | reverse complement strand
GGACGCTGGTTTTTCGCCGTGGGGTTTGCGGGCCTTCGGCACCGTCGGCGGAACCGCCGCGACGTGTTTGTTCTTTTTGCCGCCAAAGACCTGCTTGACGCGCTGGATGAAGTTCATGGGGAGCATCCTATCTCGGGCGCCGGCCGGCCGCGAGGCATAAAAAATCCCCGCCTTGCCGGTGGGGCGAATTTCCTGACCTTATGGGTATAAGGTGGGAACCTGTCGCCTGCTTGCCGGGGATTCCGGAGAACGGACATGCCGTCCACAAGCGAACACCAGCTCCCGTTTTTATTGGTGTTGGGTAGGAAAACTTTGCCCCTGTCGAACAAGGCAGGGAAAAATTCTTGGTTGCGACTTTCAAAGAACCTGTCGTCTCTCTTAATCCGCACTCACTGTATCCGCCGCAGGCCGCGTTTTCAATCTTTTTGTGGTGAATTATATCTTCGCCGCGCGCCCGGTATTTGCTTGATTTCCGGCGCATTCGGGGCCTAGAATCCTTGGGTTTTTTGCACGATCCGCGACGGCAGGCGCCGGTTGTATTTCTTGGACCGCAGGAGCGGGCGGAAACGGCGGCCCCCATGGGCGAACCGCTTCGTCTCACGGCGACCCGCGGGCGCATTGCCGTCGCGCCGTCCGCACGGCCACGTCGCCCAGCACGATCCACGCCAGCACGAACAGCACCAGGCTCAAGCCGCCGACGAGCGTGCTGCCGCCCTGCGTGAAATTCCGCCAGATGATCTGGCCCAGCGCGAGGAGCGTGGTGGCGAACATAAACAGCATCGGCAGGAACACGAAGAGCGCCCGCTTGCCTTGGCCGCGCAGCCAGCCGAAGACCATCAGCAAGGCCATGGCGCCCATGAGTTGGTTGGTGGCCCCGAACGCCGGCCAGATCGCTTTCCAGGCCGGCATGACCACGCCTTGCGGACCGGGAATCTGCCGGAAGACGACCAAGGCCGGCAGCGCCAGGACGATCAAGGTGGCCAGCGCGCGCTGTCCCGCGGTCCGGGATTCCAGCCCCGTGAGTTCCTGCAGGATGATCCGGCACAGCCGCGTGCACGTGTCGAGGGTCGTCAGGACGAACGTGCTCACGGCCAGCATGGCGAAGGCCATGACCCAGCCGGCCCCAAGTCCCAGCGGCCGGAAAAACCGCTCCAGGCCCGCCGCGAAAATCGCCGGCGGCGCGCCTGTCGGGGTCTCCTTCAGGGTCATCACCGTCGCCAGCGCCAGCACGGCCAGCAAGGCTTCGACCAGCATGGCGCCAAGCCCCACCCGCTTGGCGGAGCTTTCCTTGTCCAGTTGCTTCGAGGTGGTGCCACTGGCGAGGACCGCGTGGAATCCGCTCACGGCGCCGCAGGCGATCATCACGCACAGCGACGGGTAGATCCAGCCTTCGGCCGGCGTATACTGCGCGATGAAGACCGGCCACGCCACCGTCGCCGTCCCGCCAAACGAACCGAGCAGCAGCCCCGCGGCGCCGCCCAGCAGGCAGGCGTAGAGCAGGAACGACGACAGGTAATCCCGCGGCTGCAGCAGCGCCCAGACCGGCAACACCGACGCCACGAGGCAATAGCCCATCAGCACCACCGACCAGAAATACTTGTCCATGCCCCCCACCGCCGGCACCAGCGCCGGCGACAGCGGAAAGACCTGTCCCAGCCACAAGCCGCCGAACACCAGCGGCAGCATGATCAGCGTCCCGGTGCGCAGCGACATGCCGCGCCGGCGCCACGCCCCGAACACCGCCGCCAACAGCACGTAGAACAGCGAGGCCGTCGCCACGACGCCCCCGACGCGCCCGGGCTCCGTTTCCGTTTCGCCCCAGGCCGCCGTGGTCGGCGCAAACGTCGCCGCGGTCATGTCGAGGAACACGATGATGACGTAGACCAGCACCAGCAGGATAAACAGGAGGAAGAGCCGATAGGTCAGCGGTCCCATGGCGTTCCTGCCGATTTGCGCCAGACTGCTGCCCTTGTTGCGCAGGCTCGCCATCATCGCCGTGTAGTCCTGCACGCCGCCGATGAACGTCACGCCCAGCACGATCCAGAGCAGCGCGGGTCCCCAGCCGAACACCAGCGCGGCCGCGATCGGCCCCACGATCGGCCCCGCCCCCGCGATGGAGCTGAAATGGTGCCCGAACACGATGCCGTCGTGCGCCGGTTCGTAGTCCACGCCGTCGCGCCGCGTATGCGCCGGCGTCAGCCGCTCGTCCATCGCGTCGAGCTGCCGTTCCATCCAGCCGCCATACGCCTTGTAGACGAGGACAAACAACGCGAAACAACCCAGGAATATCGCACTCAACATGGCATCCACGCTTTCCCGAAAAATCGGGAGGCATTCTCCCCCTTCGCGCGTCGAAATCCAGCACATTTTGGGAACCGGCCGCGGCCGGCGGCTTTTTCGACGGCGGCTTTTTCGACTTGCGCCCTCCGTCCGCTGCGGATAGGTTGCGCGTGCGATTGCATGGGCCGGAGTGGCGGAATGGCAGACGCACCAGACTCAAAATCTGGCGCCTTCACGGGCGTATGGGTTCAAGTCCCTTCTCCGGTACCAATCGTTTTTTGACGGCAGCGATCGATCCGGAGAGGTGGCGGAGTGGCCTATCGCGCGCGCTTGGAGAGCGCGTGTGCTACAAAATAGCACCGGGGGTTCAAATCCCTCCCTCTCCGCCATTTTTTTGCGCCCCGATTTCGGGCGACGATTCCCCACAAACGCGTGAACTGAATGTGGAGGATCGGGTCTGTTTTCGAGCCGAGCGAGCGAAAGATTTTTGCGGCGGGGATGTACGCGGCGACATCTTGCGGCAGGATCGGGACAAACGGGGCATCGGGATCGGCGACGGTCGAAAAGGGGCCGTTTTTGGGGGGATTCGGGCAGGCCGAGCGTGCGGCAGAGCCGCCGCGAGGCACGGGGATCGGGGGGGGCAACCCTTCCGAACCGCCTTGCGAACCGCATCCGTCGGGCGGCGGGGCCGCCTGCGGCGCTCCGCTGGCCTCCGCCAGATTCCAACCCGCAAACACAAGGTTCCAACCGACTTTTTTGCAGAAATTCCGCAAATCCTCGGATTGTTCCGTCTGCGCGTCGTATTTCGCCTGACGCGATGCCCTTAGAAAGTCGATCACAGGTTCTAACCGACTCGCGTTTTTCGTCTCGAAATTTTCAACCTCATCGGCCAGCGCCACTTTCTCCTGAATATATCTTTCCTTGCGGGCGGTGAATTCCTCCCGCTCGATGTCGCCCGCGAGGAATACATCCAACAGCCGATCCAAGAGCGTGCCAAGCTCGGCCAGTCGCGCTTTCTGCTGCTCGACCAGGGCGGATTGCTTCGCGCGGTCGGCCAACTTTTCCTTTTCCGCCTCGGCCAGCATCTTCTCCGCAAAATCGTCCCGCAGCGAGGCCATGCGCATCCCCGTGCGGATCGCCTGCGCGAAAGCCTCCTCGCGGATCGTCTTGGAATCGCAGGGGCCGCGCCGCTTCCCGCAGCGGTAATACTCGTGCCCCTTTTTCAATTCGGCGGTGAACTGGCAACCGCAATGATGGCAATGAGCCGTCGCCCGGAGGGGAAAGCGGCTGTGCTTGGCGTAGCGGCCCCGGCCCGCCTTCTTGCGGACGGCCTGAACCCGCTCGAACAATTCGCGCGAAATCAACGGCGGGTGCTTGCCTTCGTACACCTCGCCGTTGAAGCGAAAAACGCCCGTGTAGAAAATATGGTCCAGCGTCCAGAGCATCTTGCTCAGCGGCAGGGTCAGGCCGTTGAAGGACCGCAACCCCCAAGCCGTCACCAGGTCCAGCAGCGCCGCCGCCGTATAGCGTCCCGTGGCGTATTCCTCGAACATTCTGCGCACCAGCGGCCCGCGCTCGGGGTCGATGTAAACCGCCCGCGTCTTGGGGTCGTTCAAATACCCGATGGGCGGTTTGTTCGGGTAAATACCCTCGCGGAGTTTTTTGCGGAGGCCGCGCTTGATGTTTTCCGAGAGGCTGTCCACATAGTATTTCGACTGGCCGAACGCGATAGAGAGCATGAACTTGCCTTGCGGCGTGTTCTCAAACCAAGTCGTGGGAAATTTCAGGGTGGCGAGTTGACCCGTGTCGAGGTCGTAGATCAAGCGCCCGCCGTCGACCGAGTTGCGCGCCAGTCGGTCGGGGTGCCAAGCCAGAATAGCTTGCGCCTCGCCCCGCTTGATCGCCTTGAGCATTTCATTGAAGATCGGCCGGCCCGGCTTCTTCGCCGT
>JAKLIL010000202.1 GCA_022709625.1 Verrucomicrobiota bacterium | reverse complement strand
GGCCAAGGCCGTTTCCTTCGCCAAGAGCGCCAATGCCAGACAGGCCAAGCCGCCGATGCGCCATAACGCGGCGCGAGGTCCCGGCGCCAGAAAACCGTGCAGAAACGCCAGGCCGAAAAAGAGGCACACGACGTCGGCGCGGAAACCCGGCGCATGGACCGCTTCCGAAACCATCGGATGCAGCCCGAACAGCAAGCCCGCCGCAAGCGCCAGGTATTCCTGCCGGGTCAATCGCCACAGCAGCGCCATCAGCAACGCGACGCACCCCGCGTGGAAAGCCAGGCTGGTCGCCCGGTAGCCCGCCGGATGCAGCCCGTAGAGAGCGCGGTCGAGGAAATAGGTCGCCAACACCACCGGCCGCCGGCCGTTGACCACGCCGGCATCCGCCAGCGTCTGGCCCGCCAACACCCGGCCCAGATTGGCCGGATTCTTCAAAAAGGCGTTTTCGGCAATCATGCCGACGTCGTCGTACATAAAGGGAAACGACAGGCCGAGCAGCCAGGGCGCCGCCGCGACGGCCAAGGCCAGGATCCATTTCCATGCGCCGCGTTTCATCGGACGCATTGAAAGCGCGCCTTCCGCGCTTGTCAACGCCGGCTTTTTTCCTTTTCCGCCGAAACGCTCTTGGCCTACACTGGCCGCGTGCCATCGAACCGCGCCATCCTCCCTTGGCTTGCCGCCTGCGCCGCCATGTCGCTGGCCGCGCCCGACGCCGCCTGGGCCGCCAAGAAATGGCGCGAATACACCGGCTGCCGGGTCATTCCCAACGCCTCCAACGACGGCGACAGCTTCTACGTCAAACCCACCAACATCAAGACGCGCAAATATCTTTTTCGGCTCTATTTCGTGGATACGCCCGAATCCGAAACCTCCCTCCCCGAACGGCTCCAGGTGCAGGCGGACTATTTCGGCGTTCCCGATCCCAAGGACATCCTCAAAATCGGAAAGGAAGCCGTCAAATTCACGGAGAACTTCCTCGCCGACGGCAATTTCACCGTCTATTCGCGCCTGTCGGACGCCCTGGGCCGCTCCGACATGGACCGCGACTACGCGATGGTGCTGAACGCCGCCGGCCAGGACCTCGGCACGGAACTGGTACGCAACGGCCTCGCCCGCGTCTACGGCCAAGGCTCCGACCTTGGCGATCTGGAGCCGTACAAGCGCGACGAAAACGCCTGGTGGCGCCGGCTCCGCCAGGTCGAACTGGAAGCCAAGAAGGAAAAGCGCGGCGCCTGGGCCCTCGCCGGCGGCCCCCCCAATCCTCTCGCCGCCCTTA
Source organism: Verrucomicrobiota bacterium (assembly GCA_022709625.1). GTDB lineage: Bacteria > Verrucomicrobiota > Kiritimatiellia > CAIQIC01 > Lenti-01 > Lenti-01. The sequence continues at coordinate 2,956 of JAKLIL010000202.1, read as the reverse complement.
CCGCGCCGCGCCAAGTGGCCGAGCAGGACGTGGTGCTCGCCCGGCCCATCTATCTCTACCCCCTCGACCCGGCCAATTCCAACCCGCTGGGAACCCTCAAGGCCGGCCTGACCGTCCACGTCGTCAAGGGCGCGACTCCCGACAAGGCCCAGGTGCGGTTCACGTCCTCGTCCGGCCAGGTCTACGAAGGCCTCGCCCGCTACGTCGATCTCGGCCTGTGAGCGCCCCGCGTGTCGTGGGCGTTTTGGCGTGAAAATCCGCGGCTATTTCCGCCGTTCGATTTCCACCGCCACGCTGCGCACGTGCCGCAGGGCACCGGGTTTGTCCACCACAACGCGCACGACGCGTACCGGGGCGTGCCGCAGGCAGGCCGCCGCCACCCGTTCCGCCAGCGTTTCGACGAGAAAGAATTTGCCGGTTTTCGCAATGGCCGCCGCGTCGGCTGCGACGGTTTCGTAGTTCAGCGTGTCCCGCAAGCGGTCGGACGCCATGGCGCCGCGCAGGCCGCACGCCAGCGAAATATCCATCCGGATTTTGCGCGGCTTGCGCCGCTCGGCGGGATACACCCCCAACACGCAGCGCACCGCCACCTGCCGCAGATGGATCCAATCGGTCGCCAACGCCTTGGTTGTTCGGCGGGCCGCCTTCATGGCGCGGCCTTCGGCGGGTGGATGAAGGTGCCTTGGTCGATTTCCGCGAAGGCCTGGCGCAATTCCTCGCGGGTATTCATCACGATGGGTCCGCCCCACGCGATCGGTTCGCGCAAGGGGCGGCCCGCAAACAAGACGAACCGGAGGCCGTGCTCGCCCGCCCACGCCGAAAATTCGTCGCCGGGGCCGAACAAAACGGCCCGCCGGCGGCCGGTTTCCTTGTCCGCCTCGCCGAAACGCCCGGCACCGGCAACCACATAGACGAACAGGTTGTCCGCGGCCGCCACCGGCAGCCGGAACTCCGCGCCGGGCTCCAGTTCCACGTCCAGCATCGTCGTTTTCACGTAGTCGCCCTGCGTCGGCCCCGCGGTCGCCCCGTAGCGTCCCGCGATCACGCCGACGCGCGCGCCGGCGGCCCGCACGCGGGGGATGCGGTCGCCCGACAGATCGCGGTATTGCGGCGGCGCGAACTTGTCCTTGCGCGGCAGGTTCAGCCAAAGCTGCAGGCCCAGCATGCGCGGCGCGGGCTGTGGCATTTCCTGGTGGATGATGCCGCCGCCCGCGGTCATCCACTGGCAGCCGCCGTCCCGGATGTGGCCCGCGTTCCCGAGGCTGTCGCCGTGGGCGATGTCGCCGGTGATGAGATAGGTCACCGTTTCGATGCCGCGGTGGGGATGCCACGGGAAGCCGCGGACGTAGTCCCGAGGATCCTCCGAATCGAACGCGTCCAGCATCAGGAACGGATCGAAATCCTCCACGTCGTCCCGCCCAATCACGCGCGTCAAGTGCACGCCGGCCCCGTCGATCTGGGGGGTGCCGGCCACGATTTTGCGGATGGAGCGAATCTGGCTCATGGGGACGGTTTCTCGTTGGCTTGGGAATCATACTCCCGGGTTCCGGCTTCCGCAATCCCGCGCCATCCGCTACGATGCCGGCAATTTCGAATCCGAAGACGCCATTATGGGCCACAAACTCACTCCCAAGATCATCCTCGAAGGCACCCGCCTGACCTTCAAGACCGAGATCGCGTTCGCCTTGAACGAGCATCCGCGCATCGTCGGCCCGCGCCGCTACCGCTACCATTCGCCGGTCGTATCGGGCGAATGGTGCGCCTTCACCAACTTTCCCTGGGGCCGCGGCCTGATCAACTTCGCGCCGCACGAAGAGGCGCTCGCCATGGAAACCTACGCCACCTGGGTGCGCCTGTTCGAACTCCAGCGCTACTACTCGTGGATCGTGGACCGCTTCCACCTCTCCACGCGCATGTACCAGCTCATGGCGCGCGGCAAGGACTACGATTTCCGCTGGATCGAGGAGCGCCTGCGCCCCCTCAACTTCCGTCTCGTCTACTGCGTCCGCTCGCCGGATTCCTTCCCCGCCGCCCGCGCCAAGCGCCTGCCGGTCTCCGGCAAGCCCGACCAGTACGACGACCTGGCGCTCTTCGTCCGCGAGCAGGAGGTCCTCGACCGCCTCGTCGGCGAATCCCTTCTGCCCGTTCTCCGACTCGACGTCTCCGACAACGATCTTCCCGCCGCCGTCGAGCGCATCGCTGACTGGCTCGCCGCCACCGGCGGGCTGTGGATGGACGAGTAATTTTTTCCATGCTCCCCATCCATGCCATCCGGGACGACCTGGCGGCGGCGCTGAAGCGCGCGCGGCGGATCGTTTTGACCGCGCCGACGGGCTCGGGCAAATCCACGCAGGTGCCGCAGATGCTGCTAGACATGGGCGCGCTGGGCGACGGCAAGGCAGTCGTGCTGCAACCGCGGCGCCTCGCCACGCGCCTGCTGGCCAAGCGCGTGGCCGAGGAGCGCGGCGTGCCGCTCGGCAGCGAAGTCGGCTACCAAATCCGCTTCGAGTCCGTCTGCGGCCCCGCGACGCGCATCCACTTCGAGACCGAAGGCATCCTCCTGCGCCAGATGCTGTCCGAACCCGAGTTGCCAGGCGTCGCCGCGATTCTCTTCGACGAGTTCCACGAACGCCACATCTACGGCGACGTGACGCTGGCCCAGGCGCTGCAACTGCAGAAAACCAAGCGTCCCGACCTGCTGCTGATCGTGATGTCGGCCACGCTCGACACCCGCCTGCTGCAGCCCTTTCTGGCGCCGTGCGAACACATCCATTCCGAAGGCCGCACGTTTCCCGTCGAGATCGAACACCTTGCCAAGCCGCTGCATCCCGACCGCGACACGCCGTGGGACGCCGCCGCCGCGGCCTACGAGCAGGCCACGCGCGCGGGCCGAAATCCCGGCGACACGCTCGTATTCATGCCGGGGGCCTACGAAATCCAGCGCACGGTCGAAGCC
>JAKLIL010000201.1 GCA_022709625.1 Verrucomicrobiota bacterium | reverse complement strand
CACGAAGAGCGTCTTCGACCCGCCATCCGTCAGAACCTTGGCGGACCGCGCCACCAGTGGACTCTGCGACTGCACGGGGCTGGTCGGCTGCTTGCCGCGGGCCACGTCCATCTGGATCTCCGTCGAGTCCGGCAGGCCGTCCGCATCCGAGTCCCAGCCCGGCATCGGCACCATCAACGGGAGGTTGTCGGTGATGGGACGGCCGCCCTCGACGAGGTCGGTTCCCGCGGTCTCCGCCGCCGTCAAGATTCCATCGGGGTCGGAAAGAATCACGTCGTTGGTGGGAAACAGCGGTGGCAGCAGGGGGCTCAGCGCCAGCGGAGTGTACACGTTGGCTTCATTTCGGGCGTACCAAAGAGTGTCGATGCCGGGCGTGTAGCGATTGTCTTCTTCTCCAACCCGTTCTAGATAGTACAGCCCGCTGAACGTGGTTGCGAAGGGCTGGAACCCGCCGGCACCGTTGTAGGGCAAAGTCGTGTTGACATTGGTATCGAATCCATCCCCTCCAGTGTCATCATAGAAGGCGTATAGGTTAGTCATGTCGTTGGCGTAATACGGGAAGGAAGGCACGCCGACCGTGGGCACCAGTTTGGGCTCGACCAAGGCACCCATTACCAGGTTGGTCACGACCTCCTCGGGCGGCCCCGGGTTGGTGACCACCACGGCGCCTTGCACCCAGTTGGTCACCACGGTGTCGAAGGCGGCGGGATGGAAGAATCCTGGATAGTCGACCATGGAATAGGACGCCGCCAAGCCCGGGTCCATGATTTCGTAGTACATCGGAGCCTGCCAATCGTGGCGCAGTAGGATCCAGTTGGCCAAGACGTAGGTTTCAAAGGACGACTGGTTCGGATAGTTCATGGCCCGGGTGGTCCACGGAATAGTTTCGTCGCCCGTGCCGGTGATGAAGTCGATGCGGTAGCCGTCCTGCCCGTAGTATTCCTGGATGTTGAGCAGGCCGTCCGCGTCCGGATCGCCCAAGGCGCCGCCGGGATTGATTTCCACCGGCAGGTCGCTGATGTCCAGCAAGGTGCCGCTGTCGTCTTCGTCTTCATCGACGCCCAGATCGAACGCCGCCATGCCGGTCTTGGGATTGAGGCCGTGCTCGACCTCCCAGCCGTCCGTCAAGCCGTCGCGATCCGTATCCCAGCCGTCGTAGCGAACCACGAGATTCGGCCGGGGTTCCGTCCAATAGCTCGCCGCCGCCGGCCAATGGATTCGGCCCGGCAAACCAAGGCCGCCGACCTTGATCTCGTTGGTCCAGTTGGCTTTGCTGTAATCGACCGTGAAGTAGCGGACCATGTCGCCGAACTGGCTGTACCGGGCCTGCTGCAGATAGCCCGGCGTTCCGTGCAGGCAACCGCCGCGGCTGGGTTCCGTGTAACGCAATCCGGCGCTCGTGACCTTCGTGGCCGACAACGGACATTTGGAGGAAAGAAACGGCCATATCGCGAGTGGATTGCCCCATCCATATGTCAGCAAGGGATGCAGGCACTGCTCCCGGAAGTTCGTCAGCCCGTCCTTTTCCGGATCCGAGTTGTAGTCGAAATTGTCGCCGGTGGGCTCGTTGGAGACCGCATTGAACCCGTTTTTCGCGAAAAACTTTTCAAAGGAATCCAGAAGCCAGTCGTTGTCGGTATCGCAATCGAAGGGACTGGTCCAAGGCTTGTCGTCGAGCTTGACGGTTGGAAAATCGTCGCGGGTATCCCCCAGGGCGGGACAGCCTTCGCGAAAATCAATGTCTTTGTTGGCCTTCTTCAATTCCTGGATGGCCGTCATGCCGTCGCCGTCGATATCCATCCCGGGATGCTGGAGGGTTTTCACATCGCCCAATTCCGGAACGACCGGATCCTGCATTTTTCCGCCGTTGATTTTCCCCGACAGCACTCCGTCGACGATCTCGACCACGTAATTCGTGAACGTCGTATAGATAAAGCCGTCGTCCTTGGGATCCAGTCCCGCATAGATCTCGACCGGATCCTTCAACTTGTCGCCGTCGGTGTCTTCCGCCCCCGGATTGGTGCCGGCATAGGTGATCATTTTGGTCGATTCGAACAGGTCGGAAATGCCGTCGCAATCGGTGTCGAACTGTTCGGGATCGGGTCCGAAGCCGAAGAACGCGGGATCGGCGACGCTACCCACGTTGTTGATGTTGTAAGTGAACCATCCGAAGTAGCCGTTGATCTTGACGCCCCAGCCGTTGAACTCCTGGATGTTGGTCAAGCCGTCGTCGTCCTTGTCGTCGGTGGGCTGGTAACCGCTTTCCCAGACCAAATTCGTCTTGCCGGTGACATTGTCGACTTCCTTCTGCACCCACTCGTTGGCGGCGGCGAAATCCACGTAGTTCGTGAACAGGCCGGTGACCACGGCCCGGGCCGGAAGCGGCCAGGCGCCGCAGAGCATGGCCAACGCGCCGATGCCCCAGAGAATGCTGAACGGAGTGTGATTCGTGGTACGTGCTGTTCGCATGGCAACCTCTTTTTCCCTATCCCAACCGGTTTTTCGTTCCAAATCCCGACCGCGGCCAAAGCTATTCCGGAGACTTGGCGCGTGGTTCCAATTCCTTGGCGGCGATCATGCCATCCAACGTCGTGCGCAGCCGCAATTCCGCCAGCATGTCCTGCCGGGCCTGGTCGATGGCCTGCTGTTTTTCCAGGACCGCGGGGGCGGTCTGCAAAATCCGGACCAGTTGCGCTTCCAAATCCTTGATCTGCCGCTGCACCGCCTGCGCTTCGGGCGAATTGCGGGCCTCCTCGTAGGCTGCCCGGGCTTCCCGATGGAGTTCCGGAATCCTTTTCGTCAGGTCCTCAGCGGCCTTCAAGCAATCGTCCTGCGCGGCCTTCAGCGCGTCGAGATCGGCGAATTTCAGTTCGGCCAGCCGTTGGTCCGGGGGGAGGCGCGGCGGGGATTCGACCACGACTTCGGTCGCGGGCGGGGCCGCGGTTTCAGGTTCGGTGGCGGGGGCGGCTTCCGGCAATTGGATCGAAGGAGGGACGACTTGCGCGACAGCCGGTTTCGCCCATGCCCCCGCCAGGATGAAGCCCAGGACCCACCACGACATAACCGCACCCGTTTTCTTCATCACGCGTTCTTCCTGGAATCCTCTGCAAAAGGGCATGGCGCCCATTGATGGAAAGTAAACTCCAAAAAGCAGTTGCTGGCAACGAAAAAATAGCCGGTTTGGGCCGGCCATTTCCCTTTTTCGGCGGTCCCGAAGGGCACGGCTAGAGCGCCGCAAGGAAGAGGTCCATCTGCGCATCGGTTCCCACCGAAACGCGCAGGTATGCGCCCGTGCGTTCCCCGGGGAAATAGCGAACCAAGACCTTCTTGGCGCGCAGATCGGCGAACAGCTTGGTGGCGGACGTGCCTGCCGGCGGCGCCACGAAAAGGAAATTCGCGGCCGAAGGGATGACGCGGAAGCCCCGCCGCGCCAGTTCGGCGGCCACCCGTTCCCGCGTGGCGACAATGCGCCGGGCGTTGTCCTGCATCCAGGCAACGTCGTCCAGCGCGGCCAAGGCGACCGTTTGGGCCAGACGGTCCACGTTGTAGGAATCCTTGAGTTTGCATAGGGCACCGATCAGCTCGGTGGAGCCGATGGCATAGCCCAGCCGCAATCCGGCCAGAGAAAACGACTTGGACAATGTCCGGCTCACCAGCACGTTGGGCAGCAGTTTCGCCAGGCCTAGGCAATCCCGCCCGCCGGAGAACGCCGCGTAGGCCTCGTCCACCAGCACGACGCCGGGAAACTTCCGGCAGAAGGCGCGAACGGTCTCCACGGGATAGGACACGCCCGTGGGGGCATTGGGATTGGCCAGGAAAAACAGCGTGGCGCCGAGGTCCGCCGGCGGCTCCGTCCAGCCAAAATCGCCCGCCAGGGGCACGGCACGGTAGCCGACTTCCTCGGCCGCCGCCAGCACCGGATAGAGGGAATAGGACGGTTCGAAGGACGCCACGGCGCCGCCGAACTGCGTGAAGGCGCGGGTCGCCAGCCGCAGCACCTCGTCGGAGCCGTTGCCGACGAACACCTGGTCCGGCGCGCAGCCTTCCGCCTCGGCGATGCGCTGCCGCAGGACCTGGCACGTCGGATCGGGGTACAGCCGCAAGGACTCGGCGGAGACCTCGCGCAGGACGCGCGCCACCGCCGGGCTGGGCGGATAGGGATTCTCGTTGGTGTTGAGCTTGACGAGCCCCGCCACCTGCGGTTGCTCGCCGGGGGTGTACGCTGCAAGGTATT
>JAKLIL010000200.1 GCA_022709625.1 Verrucomicrobiota bacterium | reverse complement strand
GGCGCAAGCTTGGGTAACGGGGTCCCGTCGGCTGGATATCTGCGCGGCCCAGTTTGCCCATGTCCTGTCCTTGGCCGGCCGGCCTTCGCTGGAAGCCAAACGGTGCCTGGAACTCGGCGCCGGGTGGGTCCTCTCTGCGGCGCTCGTCTGCCACCTTCTGGGCGCGCGAAAGGTCGTGGCGACCGATATCGCCCCCCATGCTCATCCGGAAGCGTTACCCTACGCATTGAAAATGGCCGTTCCATCCATCGTCCGGGATCTGCTCTCCCTCTTCGCGGACAATGCCAGGGTCAGGCAGCGATACGAAAGGTTGTTGCCAATCCAAAAGTTCTCGTTCGAAACGCTGCAGGAACTCGGGATCGAGTACGTAAGCCCGTTTGATTTCGCCCGGCAGAAGATGGCCGCGGCGTTCGACTTTATATATTCCTTCTCCGCTCTCGAGCACGTTCCCCGGGAAGAGGTCCAGCCCCTGTTGGCCAACCTCGCCGACGCCTTGGCGCCCGGGGGGGGCATGATCCACTATATCCATCTGGAAGATCATGCCGCCTTCGCCCGGCGCCCCGTTGATTTTCTGCGGATTCCCCCCGAACAATATGCCCGCGCGCTTCAAACGGAACGGGGCAACCGAATCCGGATGCGCGAGTGGCTGGCCCGCTTCGGGGAAATCCCCGGAACCAGCTGCGAATTGCTTTTCAGCCATCGCCGCACGGACTGTCCGTTGCCGGCCGACGTCGACAGGTCCATTGCGTTTGCGGACGAGCGGGACTTGAGGACGAGCCACCTCGGGATTTGTTTGCGCAAACCCGTGAGCGGACAAGCGCCGGAATGTTCGTGCGCGGGAGGCGAATGAAGGCATGACCTCTGCGGCGACCCGCTTGGGCCAGAAGAAGGCCTTGATCGTCGCCGGCCAACTGGTGGTCGGCGGCGCGGAACGCGAGTTGTCGACGTTTTTGGCGGCGGCGCGGAACCGGGGCTGGGAGTTCGAGGTGCTTTGCCTGACGGCCGGGGGGGCGTTTCAACCGGAAGTCGAACGCCGGATCGGCCGGGAAGTGCGCGTGGCGCCGACCCGCAACCGTTTGGCGCGCTGGCGATGGATCCGGCACGCGATCATGGCCTGGCAGCCGGACATCGTCCACGCCTGGAACGTCTATCCCATGTTCTACCTGAAGCGGATGTTCCTGCGCCGCCCGTGTCCCATCATTGGATTTCTGCAGAACACGCCGGACGATATGGGGGAGGGGAGTTTTCAATGGTTGTTCCGGGATCTGGTGCGATGCCCGGATGGGCTGGTTTCCAACTCGGCCGCGGCCTTGGCGGGGTTGGTCCGGATGGGAATCCGCGTAGCGCCAACCGTGGTGGTGCGCAACGGCGTCGATCGCGCGTTCTTCGAAGGTCGGCCAACTCCGGAGGTGCTGGCCCGCCGCGGGGCCTTGCGCATTTGCGTGGGCGCGGGGCGGATGATCCCCCGGAAGCGCATGGAATGGATGATTCGCGCCGTCGGACGGCTCCGCGCAGAAGGCATGCCGTGCGCGTTGTGGCTCGTTGGCGACGGGCCGGCCAGGCTCGCGTTGGAAACTTTGACGGACGAACTCCAATTGCGCGACCGGGTCGTATTTTGGGGCATGCGGCAGGACGTGCCGGCCATTCTTTCCGGCGCAGACGTCTTTGTGCATTGCGCCTGGGCCGAAGGGCTGCCCAACGCGGTGCAGGAAGCCATGGCGGTCGGATTGCCGATCGTGGCGTCCCGCGCCAGCGGAGTGCCGGAACTGGTGGATCACGAAGTCCACGGCCTGCTTTTCGAGCCCCATGATTTCGAAGGGTTTGTCCAGGTCTTGCGCCGCGTCTTGGCGGATCCCGCGGCCCGGGCGCGCATGGGCCGCGCCGCCCGCGCACGGGCGGCCGCCGAATACCAGCCCGAACGGATGGCCGACCGGTTGCTGGCGTTCTACGAGGAAACGATCGCGCGCTTCCGCGCGCGCCGAGGCTTCGGCCAGAAGGATTCGGCGGAAGTCGGGACGGCCAAATCCGTCGTGCTGTACGTCGGCCCTCGCGGTCCGGCCGTCGGCGGCATGGTTTCCTACACGGAAGGTTATCTGGCCAGCCCGCTGGCCGTCCGTTACGAGCTACGTATTTTGCCAACCGACCTGCTGGGCAAATCGAAACATCGGGGCCTCGCCCGCGGGCTGTTGAATGTGATCAACGGCATGGGCCTGGCGATGGCCTTGGCGTGGCGATTGGCCACGCTGCGGCCAGCGATTGTTCACATCGCGACGGGTTCATACCGGGGTTTTTACGAAAAATCCTTTTTGGCGGCGCTGGCCCGGCTCGGGGGGCGCCGCGTAGCGATGCACGTCCATGGGGCGGAGTTCGATCGGTTCCTGCGCACAGGCGGGGCTTGGCGGCATTGGCTGCTGCGCCGATTGTTGCGGATCAACCACGTCGTGCTGGCCTTGTCCGAATCCTGGGCGCAAGTCCTGCGGCAGGCAGGCTTGCCGGAGGGCCGTTTTGCCGTGGTCCCCAACGCGGTACGGGTGCCGCCCGACGACTTCCGGCAGCGCCCGGGGGCCGCTTCGCCGCCGGCGTGCCGCGCGCTGTTCCTCAACACCTTGCACGCGCGCAAGGGCATTCGCGAGTTCGTCGAAGCCAGCATTCTGGTTTGCCGGGGCCATCCGGAGTTCCAGGCCAACGTCCACGGACCGGATTCACCCTTGGCCCGCGAATTGCAAACGCGCATTCAGGCGGAAGGATTGGCGGATCGAATTCGGTTTCTCGGAACCGTGGCGGGGGCCGCCAAGGCCGCGGCTTTCCGTACCGCCGATTTTTACGTGTTGCCCAGCCATGCCGAAGGGGTGCCCCTGGGCCTGTTGGAGGCCATGGCCCATGGCTTGCCGTGCATCGCCACCCCCGTGGGTGGCATTCCCGAAGTGATTCGCCACGGCGAGAATGGATGGCTGGTCGGACCGGGCGACATACCTGGATTGCGGGATGCGATGAAAAACGTCGTACAGGACAGGCAATTGCGGGAAAGACTGGGGCGCGAAGCCCGGCAGACCATCGCGGCGCGCTTCTCCTGGGAAGTCGCCGCACAGGTGCTTGCGGACGTTTACGAACGGCTGTTACGCCGCCAGGACATGTCGGGTTCCGCTTAAGACGCGCCCCAAGCGGCAAGAGCTTCCATGGACAATCGCCAACAATCTACGCCGAAGACGGGGGAGGGGGTGCCGGCGTGGTTTCTGAAAAACCTCGTATTTCCCGTCGGGGACCGTTGGCTGGGGCAACCCATGATGCGGCGGCTGAGGTTTCTCGAGGAAGCGCAATGGTGGCCCATCGAACGGTTGCTGGAGGAGCGCAACCGCCGACTCGTGGCTTTGATGGACACGATCTACCGCGAGGTTCCTTTCTACCGGGGCTGGATGGACGCGGCGCAGATGCGGCCGGAGGACATCCGGACACCCGCCGATTTGGTGCGAGTGCCAGTCGTGGACAAGGAAACGCTGCGGCGGAGCTACCCCGCACGGGTCGTGCGCGCGACCTCCAGCCGCGCCTACGAATCGTGCACCTCGGGCTCCACGGGTGCCGCTTTCCGGTTCCGGACGGATCGCGAGACCTTCGGCATTTGCCGCGCATCCTTTCTTCTGGCCCTGCAATGGGCCGGATGGCGTTTCGGCGAACGGCACATGCAGTTTGGGATGAATTTCCCGCGGGACCTCGCCCGGCGCATGAAAGATCGGGCGCTGCGGTGCCACTACATGCCCGCAAACGAGCTGCAGCCGGCGCATCTGGATGCGCATTTGGAACTTCTCGAACGCCATGGCGTTCGGCACGTGTGGGGCTATCCGGGCAGCGTCTATTGCCTGGCTTGCCGGGCCGCCGAGCGCGGTTGGAATCGGCCCCTCGCCAGCGTGGTGACATGGGGCGACAATCTTCATCGCCATTACCGAACGGCGATCGAGCGCGCGTTTGGCACGCGCGTGTGCGACACGTACGGTTGCGGAGAGGGCATGCAGGTGGCGGCCCAATGCGGGGCCGGCGTCTACCACGTCCACATGCTGGACGTGATCGTGGAGTTCGTGGATGCGCATGGGCAGCCGGTACCGGCCGGAGAAGTCGGCGACGTTCTGCTGACCCGGCTGCATCCGGGCCCCATGCCGTTTGTCCGTTACCGGGTTGGGGATATCGGCGTGGGAGGGCTGGGGCGCCCCTGTCCATGCGGTCGTGGATTCCAGACCCTGGAATCGATCGAAGG
>JAKLIL010000020.1 GCA_022709625.1 Verrucomicrobiota bacterium | reverse complement strand
AATGGACGAAAAGGTGGTCGACAAGGTCCGCCGCGCCGAACTGGAAAGCGTCAAGATCCGCAGCGTGCTGACCTGCGAATCCAAGCGGGGGATCTGCGCCAAGTGCTACGGCCGGAATCTGGCCAACGGCCGCCCGGCGGTCCTGGGCGAGGCCACCGGCATCATCGCCGCGCAGTCCATCGGCGAGCCCGGCACCCAGCTGACGATGCGGACGTTCCACATCGGCGGCACGGCCAGCGCGACCTTCAAGCAGCCCGAAATCGTGGTCAAGCACGACGGCGTGCTGAAATACGAAGAACTCTACGCCGTACCGGGCCCCGAGGGCAGCCACATCGTTCTCAACAAGAGCGGCATGATCGTCCTCTACGACAAGGAGGGGCGCGAACTCGAACGCCACACCGTGCCGCTGGGCAGCATCGTCGGCGCGGCCGACGGCGAGTCCGTCAAGAAAGGGGCGGCCATCGCGAAGTGGGATCCCTACAACGTGCCCATCCTGAGCGAATTCGCCGGGACCATGGATACCCGCGACTTCATCGTCGGCGTCACCGTTCGCAAGGAGCGGGACGAGGCGACCGGCATGGAGGATCTCGTCATCCTCGAGCACCGGGAGGAAATCCATCCGCAATTGCTCGTTCGCGATACGGCCGATCCGAAAAAGATTCTGGCGTCGTACACGATGCCGGCCGGCGCGCACGTGGTAGTGGAGAAGGGCGACAAGGTCTACGCCGGCGCGGTGATCGCGAAAACCCCGCGCAAGCAGGCCCGCACCAAGGACATCACCGGCGGCTTGCCGCGCGTGGCCGAGCTGTTCGAGGCCCGCAAGCCCAAGGACGCGGCCGAGATCGCGAAGATCGACGGCCTCGTGGAAATGGGCGGCAGCGCCCGCGGCCGGCGCAAGCTGCTGGTGCGCGACGCCGTCACGGGCGACGCCGAAGAGCATTTGATCCCGCTGAACAAGCACATCGTCGTCTACGCGGGCGACCACGTGCGCAAGGGCCAGCCGCTGACGGAAGGCCCCGTCGTTCCGCAGGAAATCCTCGAGGTCTGCGGCCCGCAGGAATTGCAGGAATACCTCGTGAACGAAGTGCAGGAGGTGTACCGCCTCCAAGGCGTCGAAATCAACGACAAGCACATCGAGATCATCGTCCGTCAGATGCTCCGCAAGGTCCGCATCACGGAACCCGGCGACACCGGCTTCCTGTGGGGCGAACAGGTCGAAAAGCAGGCGTTTCTCGAAGTCAACCGGCGGGTGGCGGAGGAGGGGCGCAAGCCCGCCGAAGCTTCGCCGCTGCTGCTGGGCATCACCAAGGCCTCGCTCGAGACGGAGAGCTTCATCTCGGCGGCCTCCTTCCAGGACACGACGCGCGTTCTCACCGACGCCGCGACCCTGGCCCGCGTGGACAACCTGCACGGGTTCAAGGAAAACGTAATCATGGGCCACGTGATTCCGGCCGGGACGGGCTTCTCGATGTACCGCAACATCAAGCTCGTGCCGCTGGCGGAGCCGATCTCCGCCGAGGAACTGCTGGGCGACCAGCTCGCCGCCGCGACGGCGGCCGAGCCGGCCGAGTCCTAGTCCGCTCGCCTACGCCCCGCCGTGGCCGCCGGCGGCCCGCCGGACGGGCCGCCGGTTTTGCCGAAGTAAAGCGTTTCGCGCTTGGGGTTTTGGCGATCCCCGCTTGACAAACGGTGGGCGGGAGGGGATGATGCGCGCGATTTTTCCCCGCCCGGCGCGTGGCGGCGATTTTCAAAAAAAAACGGGCCCAGACGGGCCGCAACACGGAGACGAACATGGCGAAGAAGAAATACGTCTATTTTTACGGCTTCGGCAAGGACAACACCGAAGGCGACGCCTCGATGAAGGCGATCCTCGGCGGCAAGGGCGCGAACCTCGCCGAAATGGCCAACGCGAACCTGCCGGTGCCGCCGGGCTTCACGATTTCGACCGAGGCCTGCGCCTACTACTCCTCGCACCGCAACAAGTATCCCGAGGGGATGCTCGAGCAGCTCAAGGCCCAGCTCAAGAAGCTGGAAACCAAGATGAAGAAGAAGCTGGGCGATCCCGTCAATCCGCTGCTGGTCTCCGTCCGTTCGGGCGCCGCGATCTCCATGCCCGGCATGATGGACACCGTCCTCAACCTCGGCCTCAACGACAAGTCGGTGCTGGGCTTCATCGCCACGACCGGCAACGCGCGCACGGGCTGGGACTGCTACCGGCGCTTCATCGACATGTTCGGCGACGTCGTCATGGGCCCGACCACCGGTTTGGCCCACCACGATTTCGAAGTGGCGATGACGGAACTGAAGAAGAAGTACGGCGCGAAGGAAGACACCGACCTCAACGCCGAGCAGCTCAAGGAACTCTGCGAGATCTACAAGCAGGTCTATGTGCAGAAGGTCAAGAAGCCCTTCCCGCAGGATCCGATGGAACAGCTGCTCGCCTCCGTCAACGCCGTGTTCGGCAGCTGGAACAGCGAGCGCGCGCAGAAATACCGCCAGATCAACAAGGTGACCGGCCTGCTCGGCACCGCGGTCAACGTCTGCTCGATGGTGTTCGGCAACATGGGCGAAGAGTCCGGGACCGGCGTGGCGTTCACCCGCGACGGCGCCACCGGCGACGAGGAGCCGATGGGCGAGTACTTGATCAATGCGCAGGGCGAGGACGTCGTGGCCGGCATCCGCACGCCGAAGCATATCGACGACATGCCCAAGGAGAAGAGCCCCGTCTGGAAGAAGGCTCACGCCCAGCTCATGACGATCATGAAGAAGCTGGAGAAGCACTACAAGTACCCGCAGGACGTGGAGTTCACGGTCGAACAGGGCACGCTGTGGATGCTGCAGACCCGCAACGCCAAGCGCACCGGCCTCGCCGGCGTGCGCTGGGCTGTCGAAATGGCCACGGGCAAGGATTTCTTCACCGGCCAGGCGCAGGAGAAGATCCTCAAGCCGGACGAAGCGATCGCCACGCTGTCGGGATCCGATCTCGAGCAGCTCCTGTTCCCGATCTTCGACATCGCGGCCGAGCAGAAGGCCATGGTCCTGACGAAGGGCCTGCCGGCCGGTCCGGGCGCGGGCGTGGGCAAGATCGTGTTCGACGCGCACACCGCGGAAGCGGCGGTCAAGGCGAATCCCGCCGAGAAACTGATCCTGGTCCGCCACGAAACGAGCCCCGAGGACGTCGGCGGCATGTGGGCGGCCCAGGGCATCCTGACCAGCACCGGCGGCATGACCTCCCACGCGGCGGTCGTGGCGCGCGGCTGGGGCAAGTGCTGCATCGCCGGCGCGGGCGAGCTGCACATCGACTACCAGGCCAAGACGATCTCCGCCGGCGGACAGACGCTGAAGGAAGGGGAATGGATCAGCCTGAACGGCTCGAGCGGCATCGTCTACGTCGGCCAGATCCCGACCGAGGCCAGCCCGGTGGTCAGCGGCGTGGTCGGCGGCAAGAAGGAGGCGAAGAAGCACCCCATCTACAAGATGTACAAGCAGGTCAGCGACTGGGCGGACAAGTATCGTAAGATCTACGTCCGCACGAACGCCGACAGCCCCAAGGACGCGGAAGCGGCCCGCGCGTTCGGCGCGCAGGGCATCGGCCTGTGCCGCACCGAGCACATGTTCTTCGAGGGCGACCGGATCTGGGCGATTCGCGAGTTCATCCTCGCGCAGGACCTGCCGGCGCGCGAGAAGGCGCTGGAGAAGCTGCTCCCGCTGCAGCGGAGCGACTTCGAAGGCATCTTCAAGGCCATGGACGGCTACGGCGTTACGATCCGCCTGATCGATCCGCCGCTGCATGAATTCGTGCCGCAGGACGCCCCGGGCCAGGCCGAGATGGCCCGGCGCATGAACACGACTGCCGAGGCCGTGGCCGCGCGCGTGAAGAAGCTGCACGAGATGAACCCCATGCTGGGGCACCGTGGCTGCCGCCTTTCGATCACCTATCCCGAACTGTGCGCCATGCAGACCCGCGCGATCATCGAGGCGGCCTGCAACGTCGCCAAGACCGGCCGCAAGGTCCTGCCCGAAATCATGGTCCCGCTCATCGGCACCAAGGCCGAACTCGACTACTGCGCCGAGATCATCCGCACGACCGCCGACGCCATCATCAAGGAAAAGAAATCCCGGGTGAAGTACCTCGTCGGCACGATGATCGAG
Organism: Verrucomicrobiota bacterium; assembly: GCA_022709625.1. Lineage (GTDB taxonomy): Bacteria > Verrucomicrobiota > Kiritimatiellia > CAIQIC01 > Lenti-01 > Lenti-01. The sequence goes on along the minus strand of JAKLIL010000020.1, from coordinate 7,825 downwards.
ATCCCGCGCGCCGCGCTGACCGCCGATGCGATCGCCGAGAGCGCCGAGTTCTTCAGCTTCGGCACCAACGACCTGACCCAGATGACGTTCGGCTTCAGCCGCGACGACATCGGGTCCTTCCTGCCGGACTACCTCGACAAGAAGATCCTGCCGGTGGATCCGTTCTTGACCCTCGACGCCACGGGCGTGGGCCAGCTGGTGGACATGGGCGTCAAGAAGGGCCGCGCCACCCGGCCGGACCTCAAGTGCGGCATCTGCGGCGAACACGGCGGCGATCCCGTCTCCGTCAAGTTCTGCTGCAAGGCCGGCCTGAACTACGTGAGCTGCTCGCCGTACCGCGTGCCGATCGCCCGGTTGGCGGCGGCCCAGGCGGCCTTGGGCAAGTAGCCAAACGGCGGCGTTTCCGCGAGGATAACGCTTCGCTCCGCCCCCGGCAACGGGGGCGGATTTTTTTTGTGCGTCCCGCGGGGGATGGTTGGTTGATTTCGGTCGCGGATTTGATACGGTGGCGACCATGAAATGGGCGACGATTCCGGTTGGCGCGTGGTTGGCGCTGGCGCTGCTGGGCGGCGCCGTCTGGCCGGGCTGCGCGCCGTCCGGCGGCGAAGCGTGGGAAGTCCGCGACCGCCATCTCCGCCGAGCCCGCGCGGCCAAGGATGCCCAAGACGTCGATCGCGCGATCGACCTGTGCGAAAAAGCGCTCGCGCGCAAGCCGGATCTGGCGCTGGCGCACCGCGAACTGGGCTTGATGCTCGACAACTACCGGCAAGACTATCTGCGCGCCCTGTACCACTACCGGCGCTACCTGGAACTCCGTCCCGATTCGCCGTATCGCGCGGACGTCGAAGAACTGGCCCGGCAGTGCCGCGCTTCGTGCGTTGCGCAGATGGAGGAATCGTCGGTCGAACTGAAACGGGTGCTGCAGGCGCGCGACGAACGGATCCGCCGCCTCGAACTGGAAGTTGCCGAGCTCCGCCAACAGGCGGCTGCGGCCGCCGCGCCCCGCACTCCGCCGCCGGCGGAATCGTCTGCGCCGCCCGTCCCGGTTCCGGCCGCGGCGCCTGCCGCCCCCGCCGCGCAGGTCCACGTCGTCCAGGCGGGCGAAACGCTGGGAACCATTTCGGCGCGCTACTACGGCACGCCCGCCCAATGGACAACCATTTACCGGGCCAACCGGGACCGCGTGGCCGATGCCAACAACGTCCGCGTCGGCACCCGGCTGGACATTCCCCCCCAATGAACAGGAGACCGCGACATGGGCACCGATTTTTTCGATGACGATCTGGTCCGCGAACGCGAAGCTGCGCTGAAGATCAAGCTGGACGGCGAAAGCGGCGGGCCGCGCGACGGCCATATTCCGTCTTCGCGCGATTTCCCGAACCGGCCGGTGTCCGACCTGACCTTGACCCATCTGGCGCGCCATAAGCAGGAAGTCGCCGAGCAAATGGTGGACAAGTCGCAGGAGCTGGACCGCCTGCGGGCCCGCCAGGACGAGTTGGAACGGGAACGCCGCGCCCTCGAGGAAATGCGCCAGAGGCAGGAGGCCTTCGACTCGGGCCGGCGCGAACTCAAGGATCGGCTGAACGAAAGCTTGGTGCGGCTGGAGAAGGAGGCGGTCCAAACGGAGCGCCTCGGTCAACTGCTCGAGGAAACCCGGCGCCTGTTCCGCGAACGGCTCGACGAAATTTCCGCGCTGAACGAAGAGGAGTGGACGGATGATCGCCTGCTCGAAGAACTGAACCGGGCATTGGTCCTGCTGGACAACGTGCGGGCGGATTACAACAAGGCGCTGGCCAAGATCGAGGCGATCCATCCCCTGGGTGCCGGCGCCGCCGCCCCGATTGCCCCGGGGCTTTCTTTTCCCGAAACCGGCGGCGGCTCCACCGCCCCCGGACAAGGTTTCGGCTATTGGTTCCGTGCGGGGCTGGCGTTTAGCTTGCCGTTGATGGTCCTGCTGGTGGTTTTGCTCTTGGCCTGGATGGCCTTCGATCTCTGGGCCTAGACCATGGCGGCTTGCCGTAAAATCGGCGCTTGGGAAAGGCGCCTGAAGGAAATCGAACGCGAAAAAGCGCGGTTGCGGGAGCAATGGGAAGAGGTCCGCCGCTGGCCCGATGCCGAACCGGAGGTGCCCCGTCTCCCGGCCGCCGCTTCGTACGCGGGCGACGATCTCGCGGCGGGGGCGGTCGCCACGGCCGAACGGCCTCTTGGCGCAGCGGCGCTGGATTTCGAACCCGGGCCCGAGGGGTTGGACGTCAAGCGGGTCGTGATGCCTCGCCTCGAGCGCACCGATTTGCTGCGGCCCGCCATCGGGGGCGCAGCGGCGGCGCACCGTCTGGTCGAACCGGAACACGATCGGTTTCGGAACTACATCGGCAACATCGGTCTGAAGCGCGCCCGGGAAGTCCGCCGCGAACGGGAGAGCCAACGCCTGCGGACGCTGTTTCTCGCGATGATGGTGCTGATTCTCGGCTTCATCCTCTTCTACATGGTCACATGAACCGCGGACGAACGGCCCTCCAGTCGGCGGTGCTGGAGACGACGTGGGGGCGCATCGCGATCCGGGCCGGGCGGCGCGGCGTTGCTGCGTGCGATCTGCCCCGGCCGTCCCGTTGTGCGGCGCTCGCGCCTTGTCGCGTGCAAGCCGTCCGCTTGCCGCGAGATTCGTCGGTTGCGTTGCGGCAGGCCGTGAAGTTCGTGGTTGCCGTTCTGGCGGGCCGCGCGCCGGGCCCGGGGCTCGTTCTGGACAAGGCCGTTTTCGTGTCCGCCCCGCCGTTTCATCGGGCCGTCTGGCGCGCGCTGCGCAGGATTCCGCGTGGGCGAATGGTTTCCTACGCCGAATTGGCGCGCCGCGCGGGCCATCCCCGCGCCGCGCGCGCGGCCGGCGGCGCCTGCGGCGCGAATCCATTGCCCCTGTTTGTTCCGTGCCACCGCGTTGTGGCGGCGCAGGGCGGTTTGGGCGGTTTTTCCAGCGGATTGGCGTGGAAGGCCCACCTGCTGGGGCTCGAAGGGACCCGGCGATGAAGGTAGCCGTGGCATGCGGCGGAACCGGTGGCCACGTGTTTCCCGGCTTGGCGACGGCGCGCGAATTGCTCAGCCGGGGCCACGAGGTGGCGTTGTGGCTCACGGGACGCGACACGGAACAGCCCGTCCTGAAAGAGTGGGACGGTCCCGTGACGCAAATCCCGGCCCGCGGATTTCCGGCGGGCATTTCCCTGGAATCGCTGATCACGGCGGGCCGGTTGGCGCAGGCGGTTTGGCAATGCCGCCGGAAGATGCGCGTCGACCTGCCGAACGTGCTGCTGGCCATGGGGTCGTATGCTTCGGTTGGTCCTTGCGGCGCGGCCCGGGGGCTGGGCGTGCCGGTGGTGCTGCACGAAGCCAACGTGATTCCCGGTCGCGCCGTGCACCTGTTTGCCGGTGGTGCGGCGGCCGTCGCCGTCGGCTTCGAAGAAACCCGCTACCATCTCCCGAAGGCGAACCTGACCGTCGTGGGAATTCCGTTGCGCGACGAATTGACCGCGGCGGCACGCCTGTTGCCGGTGCGCGAATCCGCCGTGTCGACGCCCTTCCGTATTCTCGTCGTGGGCGGGAGCATGGGTGCGCACCGGTTGAACGAAGTGGCGCCCCAGGCGCTGGCCCGGCTCAAAACGGAGGGGCTGGCGTTCGCCGCGACCCATCTGGCCGGGCGCGACGACGAAACCGCCGTGCGCGCCGCGTATGCCGCCGCCGGGGTGGCGGCCGAGGTGATCGCCTTCACGAAATACATGGCGCCGCTCTACCACGGCGCAGACTTGGCCATCTGCCGCGCGGGCGCGTCGACCTGCGCGGAATTGGCATATTTCGGCTTGCCCGCGCTGTTCGTTCCGTATCCGCATGCCGCCAAGGATCACCAGACCGCCAACGCGCGCGCTCTGGAAAAACGCGGCACCGCGGATATGGTCGCCGAATCCGATTTGACGCCCGAATGGCTGGCGGCCTATTTGGCGCAAAACATGCGCCATCCCGAACGGCTGGCCCGCCTGCGCGAAGCCGCCCGGAGAGAAGGCGTCAAGGACGGCACGCAAGCGCTCGCAACATTGGTTGAGCAATGTGCCCGCAGGCCATGACAACGGCTCCCGGCAACTGGCGGGACGACGTCCGCCGCCGCATCCGGACGCCGGGCGCGCGCGTGCATTTGCTGGGCGTGGGCGGCATCGGCATGGCCGGCGTGGCCCGGTTGCTGGCCGCGCGGGGTCTGGCCGTAAGCGGCTGCGATGCCGGTGCGCCGCGCACGCTCGCTTGGCTGCGTTCCTGCGGCATCCCGGTCGCGACGGGCCATGATCCGGCCCATCTGGACGGCGTCGATTGGGCCATTTTCAGCCCCGCGCTGCAGCCGGGCCAACCCGAGCCCGCCGCGGCGGAAAGGCGTGGCATCCCGCTCTACCGCCGGGGCCAGGTTCTGCCGGTACTGGCGGAATGCTGGCAAACCGTCGCCGTGTCCGGCACGCACGGCAAGACCACGACGGCTTCGATGGTCGCGTATATCTTGCGTTCGTGCGGCGTGGATCCGTCGTGGTGCATTGGCGGAGAGCTGCCGCCCGACGGCGCTCCGGCAGGCCTCGGAAACTCGGATTGGCTTGCGATCGAGGCCGACGAGAGCGATGGCACCTTGGCGTTGTACGCCCCCGAAATCGCCGTCATCACGAACGTCGAGTTCGACCACATGGAGCATTTTGCGTCGAAGGAAGCGATGGTCGATTGCTTCCGCGCCTTCGCACGGCAAGCGCGCGCCGTCGTGTTTTGCGCGGACGATTCCGAAGCCGCTCAAATCGGCGCAACGACCGGCGGCCGTTCCTACGGGTTTGCGGCCAGCGCGGATTTCCGGGCGGAAATCCAGGAGATCGGCCCGACCGGTACGCGTTTTGCGGTGGTCGCGCCGGACGCTCGCCTGGCGACCGTCTTGCTGCCGTTGCCGGGGCGCCACAACGTGCTCAATGCGTTGGCGGCACTGGCGGCGTGCGGACGCTGCGGAATCCCGCTCGAGGCGGCCGCGGCGGCGCTGGCGGGTTTTAGGCTGCCGAGGCGGCGGTTCGAGCCGGTGGCGGAAGCGCGGGGCATCCGTGTCGTCGCCGACTATGCCCACCATCCCTCCGAAATCCGCGCGCTGATCGATGCCGCCCGGCAGGCCGGCGCCGGCCGGATCTGGGCCGTTTTCCAGCCCCACCGCTACACGCGCACTTTGGCGCTGGGCGCGGATTTTCCGCCGGCGTTCAACGGCGTGGCCGGCGTCATCCTGGCGCCGGTCTACGCCGCCAGCGAACCGCCCCTGGCCGGCGGCACGTCGGAAGATCTGCTCAAGAACTTCTGGAACCACCACGGCGCGCCGGCCGAACTGGCCCCGAGCCTCGAAGCGGCGGCGGAATCCGTCGCCGCGCGCTGGACATCCGGCGATTGGGTCTTGGTCATTGGCGCCGGCGACGTCGAAGAGGTCGGGCCGATGTTGAAGGAACGACTATTGCGTCTTCGGTAGGGACGGCGCGCCGCGCCGTCCGGGCTGTTTGGATCGGGAAATCGCGGACGCCGACGGCGCGGCGACCCTACTTTTCGATCCACTCAAACTATTCCCGCCGGGAACGCGAATAGATCTCCCACAACGCGTCGCGCGCGGCGCGGGAATTGGGGGCGAAGGCGAGAAGGCCGTCTTCGTGGCCAGCCATGACGATGACGGCCACAGGTGGAAGGGCGGCCGCCAGGCGTCCGACTGCGCGGGCCATTTCAGGGGTGCCGAAGGCGGCGTCTGCCGGAGTCTGCGGCGCGCCTTCCGCGCGCAACAGTCGGTACATGAGCCGGTCGTGAATGTGGATGACGGCGCCCGCGTCGGGCCGCGCCGCGTAGACGGCGCCATGGCTCATGGATTCCGACGAGGCGGGCAGGGGGCCGCGGCAGATCACGCGGTTCTGGGGAATATCGAACGAGATCACCTCGCAGAAATGCGCGGCTTCGATGGGAAATTCCAGTCCGGTGCCGCTGGCGGTGATCGCGAATCGGTCGGTTCCGGCGAAGCGCGCGCTGACATTGCCGTAGCCGATGCCGTCGGGCAGGACGCCGATCAGTTCCCATTCGTGCAAATCGTCGCGGATGCGCATCAAGTCGTGCAAGCGGGGATGCGCGGGAGGCGGCGCCGCCTCGTGCGCATAGGAAAACTTGATGTAGCCTTCGTCCCTATGGATGGAGGTCGGCATAGAGGGCGCGGAGTCCTTCGCGCGAAGCCGGGGCGATGCCGCGTTCGGTGATGATTCCCGCGACGAGGCGGGCGGGGGTCACGTCGAAGCCGTAGTTGGCGGCGGGGGTTTTTTCGGGGCAGATGCGGACGGTGGCGAGGCGGTTCGTGGCGTCGTCCCAGCCCGTCATGAAGCGCACTTCCTCGGAACCGCGCTCTTCGATGACGATGTCGCGCACGCCGTCGGCGATGGTCCAGTCGATGGTGGAGAACGGCAGAACGGCGTAGAACGGCACGCCGTTGTCGTGCGCGGCCAGCGCTTTCAAATACGTGCCGATCTTGTTGGCGACGTCGCCCGCGGCGGTTGTGCGGTCGGAGCCGACGAAGACCACGTCCACCAGGCCGTGCTGCATGAGGTGGCCGCCGGTGTTGTCGGGAATCAGCGTGTGCGGCACGCCGTGGTGGCCCAGTTCCCACGCGGTGAGCGACGCCCCCTGGTTGCGCGGCCGGGTTTCGTCGATCCAGACATGGACGGGAATGCCGGCATCGAAAGCGGCATAGACGGGGGCCAGGGCGGTGCCGTGGTCCACGAACGCCAGCCAGCCGGCGTTGCAGTGGGTCAGGACGTTGACGGGCGCGCCATTCTTGCGTTTGGCAATCCCACGGATCAGTTCGAGGCCATGCTGGCCCATGCGGCGGCTGAACTCGGCGTCCTCGTCGGTGATGGCCTGCGCTTCGCGGCGAGCGGTTTCGATGCGGTCCTGCGGGGCGCCGCCGGCGAGCGCCTCGTGCATTCGTTCCAGCGCCCAGGCGAGATTTCTCGCCGTGGGGCGCGTGGCCAACAGCGCGGCGGAATCGGCCGCGATCCGCTCGGCGAAATCGGGCGCGTCGGCGTGCCGGCGGACGGCGAGATAGACGCCCCACCCGGCGGCGCAGCCGATCAGGCCCGCACCGCGCAGGTTCATATTCCGGATGGCGGCACCCATTTCGTCGGGCGTGCGCAGGTCCATGAAACCGAACCGGTGGGGCAGAAGGGCCTGGTCGATGATCCGGACGCAATCGGGGGCTTCCAGCCAGATGGTGCGGTAGTGCTTGCCGTCGACGTTCATGGACACGGTTTTCCCCTAAAAGACGGGGTGCGTCAAGCCGCGGCGGCCGGCGCGGTTTCGGGCCCGAATCGGCGTTGAATCGCGCCGGGCGGCGGGGTAGAGTGCGGACGGTTTTTCCATGGCGTGGAAAACGGCTGGAAAATTTTCCATGCTATGTAAAACCGGCGAAATATTTTTCCATGGCGTGGAAATATAGCCGGAAACGTTTTCATGCCGTGGAAACCCGACGCATACATTTTCCATGGATGGGCAATGCCGAATGGACAGGGCGAAATGAGCGGTCAGAAGCGATTCAAGAAGGTGGCGGTGCTGATGGGCGGGCCGTCGTCGGAGCGGGAGGTGTCGCTGCGGTCGGGGGCGGCGGTGGCGGGGGCGCTGCGGGAGCGGGGCTACGAGATCGCCGAGGTGGTGGTGGGCGAAGACGGTGCGTTCGCGGTGCCGCCGGGAACCGAGGTCGCGTTCGTGGCGATGCACGGGCGTTTCGGGGAGGACGGAACGATCCAGGCGCTGCTGCGCC
>JAKLIL010000002.1 GCA_022709625.1 Verrucomicrobiota bacterium | reverse complement strand
AAGCGGATTTGCGAGCGCTGCAAGATCGTGCGTCGCAAAGGCGTGGTGCGGGTCATTTGCAGCGATTTGCGCCACAAGCAGCGCCAGGGTTGAGGTTAGGAGAAGAGAAGCCATGCCCAGAGTGATTGGTGTCGATATTCCGGGGAAGAAGCGCGTGGAGTACGCGCTCCGGTACATTTACGGCGTCGGGCCGACCCGCGCGAAAGAACTGGTGAAACGGCTGAAGATCGATCCGGCCAAAAAGGCCGACGATCTGTCCGGCGAGGAGATCACCAACCTGTCGAAGCTCTTGCAGGAAGAATACGTGGTGGAAGGCGACCTGCGCCGCGAGGTCTCGGGCAACATCCGGCGGCTGATCGCCGTGAACTGCTACCGGGGCATCCGCCACCGCAAGGGCCTGCCAGTCCGCGGCCAACGCACCAGCACCAACGCGCGCACCCGCAAGGGGCCGCGCAAGACCGTGGGCGCCGTGCGCGGCAAGGAAGCCCGGTCGGCCGTCAAGAGCGCCGGGCCCGCTGCCGCTCCGGCCGCCGCCCCCGCGCCCGCCGCCGCCGCCCCCGCCAAAAAGTAGAGGAACGTAGCCATGGCTGAAGAAACCAAAGCGAAGGAAAAAGAAGAAGCCAAGGTGCCGCCGGCGCCCGCCGCCGCGGAAGCGGCTCCGGCCGCCGCGGAAGCTCCGGCGGCCGAAGGCGAGGCCAAGACCGTCCGCCGCCGCGCCAAGGGCGCGAAGAACGTGCCCGTGGGCGTGGTCCACATTCTGGCGTCGTTCAACAACACCACCGTCAGCATCACCGATCCGCGCGGCAACGTGGTGGCCTGGAGCAGCGGCGGCCGCTGCGGCTTCAAAGGCTCCCGCAAGAGCACGGCTTACGCCGGCACGGTTGTTTCCCAGGAAGCGTGCAAGGGCGCGCTCGGCTGCGGCATGCACGAGGTGGAAATCCTGGTGCAGGGGCCGGGCTCCGGCCGCGAATCGGCCATTCGCGCCGTACAGGCGGCGGGGCTGGCGATTTCGGGCATCCGGGACATCACGCCGGTGCCGCACAACGGCTGCCGCGCCCGCAAGCGCCGCCGCGTCTAGCGATTTCAAGAGGAAGGAACCACCCATGGGCAGATACATCGGACCGGCGTGCAAGCGTTGCCGTCGGCTTGGCATCAAACTTTTTCTGAAGGGCGACCGTTGCTACATGGCCAAGTGCCCGATCGATCAGGGCCATTCCATTCCCGGCATGCACGGCGGGCGCCGCCCGCGCCTGAAGGACTACGGCGTCCAGCTGCAGGAAAAACAGCGGCTCCGCAACATGTACGGCATGCAGGAAGGCCAGTTCCGGCTGTTCTTCCAGCGCGCGCTGCGTGCCCGCGGCGTCACCGGCGAAATGCTGCTGCAAGCGCTCGAAATGCGTTTGGACAACGTCGTCTACCGCATGGGGCTAGCGCCCTCCCGCCGTGCCGCGCGCCAATTCGTGCGCCATGGCCATGTGCACGTCAACGGCGCCAAGGTCAACGTGCCGTCCTACAAGACGAAGGCCGGCGACATGGTCCAGGTGCGCGACGCGAAGCACAGCCGCGAGTATGCCAAGGTCCACTTGGACGCCGCCGAAAGCCGCGGTTGGCCGCCGTGGCTTAACGTCGACAAGACGGAATTCAAGGCCGAGATTAGCCATGTGCCCACCCGCGAGGAGATTGCGCCGATCGTCAACGAGCAACTCATCGTGGAATTGTATTCGAAGTAGGATCCAACCCCAACCCCGCCATATGTTCCGGCCAACGCCCGGAACTGGAAGGAGAAGCCCATGAGTACCCGTCTCAACCGGTTCGAGATGCCCAAGTTCGTCGTCAAGGACGAAGCCACGGCCACCCCGACCTACGCCATGTTCACCGCCGAGCCGTTCGAGGCCGGCTACGGCCGCACTATCGGCAATTCCCTGCGCCGCGTGCTGTTGTCCTCGCTGGAAGGCGCCGCCATCGCTTCCGTGCGCATCCAGGGCGCCGAGCATGAATTCTGCCACCTGAAAGGCTGCGTCGAAGACGTCACCGACATCGTCCTCAACCTGAAGAAAATCCTCTTCAAGATGTACTCCCGCGCACCCAAGATGCTGCGCATCAAGGTCAAGGGGCCCGGCGACGTCACCGCCGCCGACATCCAGGTCGATCCCTCCGTCGAAATCCTCAATCCCGACCAGCACATCTGCACGCTGGACGGCGACGGCCTGTTCGACGCCGAGGTCGAGGTCAAGATCGGGCGCGGCTACTGCCCCGCCGAGTGGAACAAGAAGGCCGACCAGGAAATCGGCCTGATCCCCATCGATTCGCTGTTCTCCCCCGTGCGCCGCGTCAAGTACTCCGTGGACGACACCCGCGTCGGCCGCCGCACCGACTACGACAAGCTCGTGCTCGAAATCTGGACCGACGGCCGCATCAATCCCGACGAGGCCCTGACGCTCTCCGCCGCGATCCTGCGCCACCATCTCGACGTCTTCGTCAACTACGACAAGGACATCGTCGAGTTCCAGGAGAGCGAGAAGGCCGTGGACCCGGCCCGCGAAGAACTGGCCAAGAAGCTGGCCATCAGTGTCAACGAGATCGAACTGAGCGTCCGCGCGGCCAACTGCCTCAACAACGCCAACATCACCACCGTGGGCGAACTGGCGCAGAAGTCCGAGGCCGAGATGCTCAAGTACCGCAATTTCGGCAAGAAGTCGCTGAACGAAATCAAGCAGAAGCTGGCGGAACTCGGCCTGTCCCTCGGCATGACGTTCGACGCCGACCTGCTGAAGCCGGCCGCGCCCGCCGAAGAAGAATAGCCACAGGAGTCCTCCCATGCGCCATCGCAAGAACACCGTCAAACTGGGCCGTACCTCCGCGCAGCGCGAGGCGCTGTTCGCGAGCCTGGTCAGCAACCTCATCCTCGCCAAGCGCGTCACGACCACGCTGCCCAAGGCCCGCGCCGCCAAGCGGATGGCCGACAAGATGGTCACCGTCGGCAAGAAGGGCACGCTGGCGGCGCGCCGGCAGGCGTTGTCGACTCTCAAGCGGGAAGCCGCGGTGGCGGAGTTGTTCGCTGCCGTGGCGCCCGCGATGAAGGACCGCGCCGGCGGCTACACCCGCGTCGTCAAGCTCGGCAAGCGCATGAGCGACAGCAGCGAAATGTGCATTCTCGAATGGGTGGATTTCGTGCCCAAGGCGCCCAAGGCCAAGAAGGAAAAGGCCGCCGCCGCTTCCCAGGGCGAGAAAAAGGCCGAACAGAAGCCCGCCAAGGAGGACGACAAGTCCGCCAAGAAACCCGCCAAGGGCAAAGACAAGCGATAAGGGCCAAGCGGCCTGGTTGGGCGTCGAACGGCATCCGGTTCCGGATGCCGTTTGGCTTTTCGGGCGGGGTGGCCATTCCCAATGCCGGTTGACCGGCAAGATGGAGGAACGGACTTGCCAGAGATCGGCGCAAGGGGGTAGTTTGCCGACGGGTCAAAGCATGAATTCGCCTTTTGGCATTCTGCTCGTTTCGACGGCTCTGTTCTGGTGCCTGGCCCAACCCGGTTCGGCCGCCAACGCGGCTTTCTTCCGCATTGCCGCCACCAATGAAACCCGGATCGTGGACTTCGACCCAACGACGGGATCCATGGCGTGGATCTGTTCCGGCGGAACCGCAACGTGCCGAGTCGACATGGCTGCACCGTCGATGGGTTCCTGGACGACCCTCCTCGCCGATGACGGGGACGGCGCCAGCGAGGTTCGCGAGGTTAGTCTTCTCGACGCGACCGCGGATGTTGCATTCGCAACGCTTGTGCCCGGCGATGCGTTTTTCCTTCAAACCAATGCGGTTGTTCGCAGCCCGCAGGAGTGGGCAATGCTTTGGGACGCCGGCGGCCGGCCGACGCCCGCCACGGACATCGATTTCTCCCGGGAAATGGTGGGCGTGGTCGCCATGGGGGCGCAGATATCCACGGGATACGAGATCTGGGTCCAACACGTTGCCCTCCATTGGGACCGCATGGTAGTGCGCTACGGGGAGTCTTATCCGGGGCCGGGCGATCCGGTTTTTTGGGTTGTTACTTTTCCCTGCCATTTCGTCCGGATGCCGCGCCAAGACGTTCCCTGCACCTGGCTGCTGGATGGGGATTGACGCGCGCCGGAGCCCGGCACGAACAAGCCAACGACATCGTCCGGCGTTACCAGCTCGCGCAGATTTGGGCGCCGTTGGCGGGGTTGGGCGGCGAGGGACGGGGCCTCAGGCCTGTTGCACAACGATGCGGTTGCCGTGTGCTTCGACGATCCGGACGGAAACGCCGGCGTCGATGAATTCGCCGGACGTCACGACGTCGAAGCGTTCGCCGTCGAACCGGGCCGTGCCGGCGGGGTGCAATTGGTTGAGCGTGGTGCCGGTTTTGCCGACCAGCGCAGAGGTGTCGGGGGCGGCGGTGTAGCCGGCGGTCGCCGAATTGGCCGCGCCGAGCGCGAGGCGCCCGAACAAGCGGCTGCGGGGCAGGAACCGCCCCAGGAACAAGGCGCCGGCGCCGGTGCCGACCAGGGCCACGCCGGTCTTGAAGATCGGCACCTGCAGATCGGCCCAGGCGGGGAACCAACTGCCGCTGCCCGGCACGATGCGCACCATGGCGCCGATCAGGGAAACCAGCACCAGCGCGATGCCGAACATGCCCGAGAAGCCGAAGCCGGGGATGAGAAAAATCTCAACCAGAATCAGGCCCAGCCCGACGGCGAAGATCACCAGGTCTTCCATGCCAGCCAAGCCGGCGATGTGATGGCCCCAGAAAAACAGGGCGAGACACCCGGCGCCCAGCACGCCCGGCAGGCCGAAGCCCGGGGTTTTGAATTCGATGTAGAGGCCCAGAAACCCGACGAGCATGAGAATGGGCGCGGCGGCGGCGATCAAGCGGGCGATTTTCTCCGCGGAAGTGATTTGCATTTCGACGATGGGCCGATTGGCCAAATCGAGTTGCGCCAGCACGGCCGGCAGGTCGCGGGCGGTTCCGGCGGACAGCAACGGGTGGCCATCTTTGCCGGGCCGCGCGGCTTCCTCCGCAGTGAGGGTGAGCAGCCGCCCGGCGGGACACACGACCTCGTCGCCGATCTTGAATTCGTTTTCGCGGCGCACCATTTTTTCGGCCAGTTCCGGGTCGTGTCCCGCGGCTTGCGCGGCGGAACGGACGAGGGCGGCCACGGCGGACACGGCCTTTTCCTCGACGGCGGCAGGCATTTCCTGGATGCCGCCGAAGGGCGACATCAAGATGGGCAGGGCGTCGCCGATGACGGCGCCCGGAGCCATGTAGATGGCCTTGGTGGCGAGGGCGATGATGGCGCCGGCGGAGAAGGCGTCTTTTTCGACGAAGGTGTAGACGGGCGGCTTGGCGGCCTGGATGGAACGGACGATGTCGCTGGCGGCGTTCAGGGTGCCGCCGGGCGTGTTCACGGCCAGCACGATGGCGGCGGCGCGCTGCCGTTCGGCTTCCGCGATGCCCCGGCGGATGACGTACAGGAGGGCGCCTTCGATTTGGCCCCGGATGGGGATGACGAACACGGGCGCGGCGGGAGCGGGAGCGGCGCCGGCCGGTTCGCCGCGGACCGGGGCGGCCAGCAGCGCGAGCGACAGCCAAACACGAGGGATTGCTTTCATGCCCGGGAGCATAGGTCCGGCGCGCGGGGGATTCAATGCGCAAACGGCGCCGCCATGGGCGGCCGCGGGACCGGGCAAAGCTAGGGCGCGCGTTTTTCGAGCCGGTCCATGAGGGCGCCGGAGGCGCAGGCCGGATCGCGCATGAGGCGCGCCCCGCGGGTCACGTTGCAGAGGCTGCCGCCGATGCGCCGGGCGATTTCGCGCTGGGGAATGCCGGCGCGCAACAGGCGGAGAATGGCCCAGCGCTTTTGCAGGGCGGCGTATTCGGAACGGGTCAGGAGGTCGCCGAGCACGCGGCGCATGTCGGCGGGATCCTGGATGGCGCACAGGGCGCGCAGCAAATGGGCTTCGTCGGTTTTCATGGTGGCAGCGGGGCGGCCGGGGCTTGGTTTTCGAACTGCAGGCGGTACAGGCGGCCATAGATGCTGCCGCGGGCAAGCAATTCTTCGTGCCGTCCGCGTTCGGCGATCCGGCCGCCGTCGAGCACGAGAATCTGGTCGGCGCGGCGGATGGTGGACAGGCGATGGGCGATGGCGAACACGGTCCGGCCTTGCATGGCATCGTTTAGGGCGGCCTGGACCGCGCGCTCCGATTCGGTGTCGAGCGCGCTGGTCGCCTCGTCGAGAATCAGGATGGGCGGATTGCGCAGGAGGGCGCGGGCAATGGCCAAGCGCTGGCGTTGCCCGCCCGACAGCAGGAGCCCGCGTTCGGCGATGACGGTGTCGTAGCCCTTGGGCATGGCGAGGATGAACTCGTGGGCGTGGGCTTTTTTCGCGGCGGCCTCGACCTGGGCGCGGGTGGCGTCGGGGTCGCCGTAGGCGATGTTGCGAAAGACGGTGTCGTTGAACAGGAAGGTTTCCTGCGTGACCAGTCCGACATGGCGGCGCAGGCTCTCGAGGGTGAATTTGCGCAGGTCGCGGCCATCGATCAGCACGCGCCCCCGGGTGGGATCGAAGAAACGGGGCAGGAGATTGACCAGCGTGGTCTTGCCGGAGCCGGAACTGCCGACGAGCGCAATCAATTCGCCGGTGCGGGCCGCGAGATCGATGCCGTTCAGCACCGCGGGGCCGCCCGGGGAGTAGGCGAAAGTCACGTCCGCGTAGCGGATTTCCCCGATCGGCCCGCGGAGTTCGCCAGCCCCGGGCTGGTCGAAGACGGTGTCGGGGGTGTCGAGGATGGCGAAAATGCGTTCGGCGGCGGCGCTGCTCTGCTGGATGAAGAGCACGACGCGGGAGAGCTTTTTGACGGGGGCGTACATGAAGAACAGGGCCCCCAGAAAAACCATCAGGCTGGGCAGGTCCAGCGCCGTCCGGCGGGCATACACCAGGATGGCGCACGCTCCGGCGGCCGAGAGCGTTTCGATCAGCGGGCTGATGGCGGCCTTGGCGGCGGTGATCTTGATCTGGCGGCGGAAGAAATCGTAGCTCAGGCGTTCGAAGCGCGCCTGTTCGCGCGCCTCCGTGCCGAACGCTTTGACGATGGCCGCGCCGCTGACGACTCCCTGCTGCAGGCTGGCCAGATCGGCCATGCGTTCCTGCCCGGCCCGGGCGTTGCGGCGGACGCGGTTGCCGAAAATCCGGATGGGTACGATGCAGATGGGAAACAAGACCAGGCTGAACACGGCCAGGCGCAGATCGGTGAGGCACAGCGCCACGGCGGCCGCCAGCAGCACGAACGGTTCCTGGACGAGGTCGCAGATGACTTCGGTGATGCCGCGTTCGATGAGCTGGGTGTCGTTGAGGGTGCGCGACATCAATTCGCCGGTGCGCGATCCCGTGAAGTAGAGCATCGGCAGGCGCAGGATGCGGCCGAACACTTCGTTGCGCAGGCCGAGGACCACGGTTTGGGCAACCCATTCGATCAGGTATTTGCTGAAGAAATAGCCGACGCCCCGCAGCAGCACGAAGAACAGCAGCAGTCCGAGCACGAGGACGGTGACGAGCCCGTCGTGGTGCAGGCCGCCGGCGTACCAGCGGCCCACCCAATCGTTCGCGACTTGGTTGAGCTGGGTGGCGGTGCCGCCGAAAATCCGCGCCATGCCGCCCCGCGCGGCGGCGAAAATGCCGAAGATCGATCCGCCGAACATCGCCCCGAAGACGACGGCGAGAATCAGGCGTCCGCGGCAGGCTTTAGTCCGGGCCAGCAGGCGCAGATAGACCTGCCGTTCGCGCGCGGTCAGCTTGCGCGAGTGCCTGCTCATGCTCCCAGGGATTCCAGGTAGTGCATGGCCTCGATGGCGGCCTGGCAGCCGCTGCCCGCGGCAGTCACGGCTTGGCGGTAGAGGGCATCGGCGACGTCGCCAGCCACGAATACTCCGGGCAATTTGGTGCGCACGCCGTCGGTGAGCAGATAGCCGTTGGCATCCAACTCGAGCACGCCGGCATACGGTTTCGTGGCGGGGACCAGGCCGATGGCAACGAACAACGCGCCGACTTCCAAGCGGCTCTCCTTGTCGGATTTCACGTCGCGCAATTTCAGGGCCGTCAGCTTGCCCTGGGCGGGATCAACCAGGCCCGTCACGACGGAATTCCAGCGCACCGCGATCTTCGGATTGTCCAGCGCGCGTTGGGCGAGGATGCGGGTGGCGCGGAAGGCGTCGCGGCGATGGATGATCGTGACTTGGGAGGCAAAGCGGGCGAGGAAGAGGGCTTCTTCCATGGCGGTGTCGCCGCCGCCCACGACGGCGATATGCTGGCCGCGATGGAAGGCGCCGTCGCACGTGGCGCAATACGATATGCCGTGCCCGGACAGTTCGGTTTCGCCCGGCAGGTCGAGGCGGCGATGCCCGGCGCCGGTGGCGATGATGATGGCATCCGCCGCCATGGTGGCGCCGTCGCCAAGCCGGAGATCGGCGCCGCCGCCCGGCCGGGGCGCCAGGTTTTCTACTTGGACGCTGTGGAAACGGGTCCCGAATTTTTCCGCCTGGCGGCGCAAGAGCTGGATGAAATCGAAACCCGCGATGCCGTCGGGAAAGCCGGGAATGTTTTCAATCAGGGGGGTGGTGATCAGGGGGCCACCAGGATTGGGGCCATCCAGCACGAGGGGGGCAAGGCCCGCGCGCGCGGCATAGACCGCCGCGGTCAAGCCGGCCGGTCCGGAACCGAGGATGACCAGGGATTTCATGCGCGCAGAGTATCAGCCGTCTAGGGGTCGGGCAATTCGGAAATCGGCGCAGACGGCGCGGAATCACCCTGTTTGGCTTCGTCTTCCTCGACTTCGTCTTCGTCGCCGGCGTCGGGCAGGACTCCGGCGGGAATCCGGCGGCGGAGCAGTTTTGGCAACCAAGCAAGAAGGGCGAAAAGGCCCGCGCCGGCAAACAGGATGGCCAGGATGTGCCAGTCCATCTGGCCCCGGGCGAGATTGCCGGCGGCCTTGGCGGTCCACAACAGCGCCAGCGTGTTGGGAATCACGCCGAGCGTGGACGCCAGCAGATAACGCCAGAAGGACAAACTCGTGAGCCCGTAGGCGTAGTTCAGAAAACCGTAGGGGTTGATCGGCAGCAGGCGCGTGAAAAAGACGATTTGCCAGCCGTCGCTCCGGATGCTGGCTTCCAACCGGCGGTACAGGCGGGTATGGCCGAGGCGGCGTTCGAGCCAGTCGCGCAGCAGATACCGGGCAATCAGAAAGGACATGGCCATTCCCAGCGCCAGCCCCGCGAGGCAGATGGGCAGGCCGCGCACGATGCCAAACAGCAGCGCAACCAGCACGCAAACCAGAGTGGTGGGCAGGAAGACCAGCGTGAACAGCCCGTTAAGCAGGATGCAGATCGCGGGGGCCCATGGTCCCGCGGCCAGCACGGCGGCGCGGACGTCTTCCCAGCGCAGCCGGTCGGTGAACGCGCCCAGGTCTTGGCGGAACACGATGGCCAGAATCGCGCAGACCACCAGGACGATGGCGCTCCAGGTGCGTTTTTTTCGATAGAATGGCCGCGTCACGGCGTCGGTTCGGGCAGGACGATCGCCGTCGCGTTTCCGGAAGCCCCGAAGAGGAAGGCGGCGGCTTCGCGGACCGCGGCGGGTTCCAGGCGTTTCAGGCGGTCGACGGTTTCAAGCGAGTGGCGATAGCCGAGGCCGAGCAGTTCGTCGAGGGCGCACTGCTGCGCCAGACCGCCGTTGTTTTGCCGCGCGCGGGCGGTTTCGGCCACCAGTTGCTCCACCGCCCGGTTGAATTCTTCGGGTCGGAGTCCGGCGGTGCAAAGACGGTCGGTTTGGGCCTGGATTTGGGTTTCGACTTCGGCGCGGCCTTCCTCCGTGGTGCCGGCATAAATCAGGAACAATCCGCCGACGGGTCCGGAAAATTGCGTGGCGCCGGTGTAGTAGGCCAGGCCGCGCTTGTCGCGCACCTCGATGAACAGGTCGGAAGAAAGTCCGGTGAGGGCGTCCATCAGGACCGCGACGGCGTCTTCGCGCGGGTCGCCGGCCTTGATTCCCGGCCAGGCGCGAACCAGCACGGTTTGCTTGAAGGGCAGGCGTTTTTCCGCGCGGACCGGCGCGGCCGGGGGCGCCGGCAGCGCCGGCCATGTCGGCGCGGGAACCGTCGGCAACGCCGCAAAGGCCTGCTCGGCCTGGGCCATCACTTGGTCGGTTTTCACGTTGCCAAAGACCGCCAGTACCAGATTCGAGGCGCCCAGCAGTTTGCGGTGATGGGCCTGCAGGTCGGCGCGGGCCAAGGCGGCCACGGCATTGGAATTACCGACGGGGGAGTAGCGGTAGGGGTGGTTCGGAAAGAACGCTTCGCGCACCATTTGCTGGGCGTGCGTCATGGGCTGTTCCTGCTCGCGGCGGATGGCCGCCAACTGGAGCGCGCGCTGCTTTTCCAGCTCGTCGGCGGGGAACTGCGAATCGAGCAGGCATTCGGCGACGGTCTCCAGCATGAGCCCCATATCTTCGGCGAGGCCGGAGGCCGAAAGCCCGTAGCTGTTGCGGCCGGAAAAACTGGCGAGGGTGACGGCGCGGGCTTCGAGGAGTTCGGCCAATTCGGCGGCGGTGTGCCGCGACGTGCCGCGCGTGAGAAGGTCGGCGGCCAGCTGCGAGATGCCGGCTTGGCTTTCGGTTTCGGCCAACAGGCCCCCGCCGAGGACGGCGGAGACGTAGGCCATGGGCAGCCGCGGATCTTCGCGCACGATTACCCGCAAGCCGTTGGCCAAGGTGTGGGCTTGGATATGGAAGTCGGCCGTCGCTCCCCGGGCCGCCGCGTTCGTTTCCGTCCCGGCCGGCGCCAGGATCGCCCACGAGCCGTTTTCGGCGCGGAGGTATTTGCGCGCCACGCGCATCAAGTCCTTGGGCGAGACCTGCCGAACCTGTTCGAGGTAGACTTCGACGTGGCGGGGATTACCCGCGTAGAATTCGCCCGACGCCATGGAACCCGCTTGGCCGTCCATCGCGGCCAAATCCTGGATCGCGCCCACCAGCACTTCGCGGCGCGCCTGTTCGATGCGCGCGGCCGCGATGGGTTCGGTCTGCCAGCGCGCCACTTCCGCGCGCAGGGCTGCCACGACTTCGGCTTCCTTCTCGGGTTCGCATTCGGCGCTGATGCCGAACAGGCCGGGATCCTTGGGGGTATAGCTCCACGCATCCACGTCGAGCACGAGCCGTCGTTCCTCGCGCAGGCGTTTCACCAGGAGGGAAGACCGGCCCGAACCCGTGGCGGAGGCCAAGACGTCCAGCGCCGGCGTATCGGGATCGGCCAGATCGGTGGCGTGGAACGTCCACGCGATGCGCGTCACCTCGTACGGTCCCGTCTTGCGGCCAAAGCGCTCGGCCAACTGCGGGGGTTCCGCCGGAATCGCCATCGGTTCCCGCGGCGTGCGCGGGATTTTGCCGAGCCGTTCCCGGATGGCCGCTTCCATCTCGTCCACGGGCAGATCGCCCGCCACGGCGAGGATCACGTTGTCGGGCGAATAGTGGCGGCGGTGGTAGGCGACGAGGTCGTCGCGGTCCATGGTGACGAGCACGTCGCGCCAGCCGATGATCGGCACGCGGTAGGGATGCAGGCGGAAGGCCGTTTCCCAGATCAGGCGGCCGATCGTGCGGCCGGGATCGTCCTCGCCCATGTCGTATTCCCGCAAAATCACCTCGCGTTCCCGCCGCCATTCGTTTTCGGGGAACGACGGATGGAAGACGGCGTCGGTCAAAACGTCGAGGCCAACCAACCAGCGGTCGGCCGGCAGATTGGCGTGGAACACCGTCCGGTCGTTGGAGGTATAGGCGTTGATTTCGCCGCCAGCGTCGGCGATTTCCTTGGAAATCTGGCCCGGACCGCGGGTGTCGGTGCCCTTGAAAATCATGTGCTCGAGATAGTGGGATAGGCCGCCGCCGAGGTTTTCCCCTTCGTGGATCGCGCCCGCACCGACCCAGTATTGGATGGCCGCCAGCGGCGCGCTGCGGTCCTCCTTCAGCAGGACCGTCAAGCCGTTGTCCAGCGTGAACCGGCGCACGCCCCGGTTGGCGGTTTGCAGGGCTTCCACGGAATCTTGGGACATGGCGGACTCCTGGGTGAACAGCAGGGCGCACAAGGCGCCCAGCCAATGGCCAAATCGGTTCATGGCGGCGAACATAGCAAAGGAGCGGGGGCCTGACAGCCAGAAACCGATTGGATTTGTTCCCGACGCATGGCACGGATATATTGCCGGCGACAAGGCAACCTATGGCGCGCATTGCACTCGAACGGGGTCTCGGCTTGTGGCTGGCGGCATGGGCCGCCGGTGCGGCTGGCCAATCCTATCAAACGCCCGTGCGGGCCTCGTGGACGGAAGACCCGACGACCACGGCCACCATCTCCTGGGACACGGCCGCCGAAGCGCGCGGCACCGTGCGGTATGGCCTGACGACGAACTACGCGCAGGTCGTCCACGATGGCGGGGGCCTGCGCCGCCACGCCATCGCGCTGTCCGGTCTCCAGCCCGGCACGCGCTATTTCTACGAGGCGTCTTCCACGGACGGCTTCCGGCAGCAGGCGACGTTCCGGACGGCCCCGCCGGCCGGCGCGCCGCTGCATTTCGCCTTGCACGGCGACTTGAACGGCGGCGTCGACGTGGCCTGGGCCCGGACGGTGGCCGACCGCATCGTGCTGGAGGATCCGCAATGGGTCATCCAACTCGGCGACATGTCCGACGAGGCCTACGGCGGCGCCGGCTTCGGCACCTGGACGAATTTCTTCCAGGTCTGCTCGAACGAACTGGCCCGCGGCGTGTTCATGCCGATCCCCGGCAACCACGACGATCCCGGCAACGCGGACGTGCCCAACCCCGAGCGCGGCTTGTACCACCGGCTCTTTGCCTTGCCGGAGCCCTCGCTCGGCGTCGGCAACTACGCCTATTCGGTCGGCAACGTGCGCTTCATTTGCCTGAGTACCGAAGCCCCCCTGCCGGGCCAAACCGAATGGTTGGCGCGCGAGTTGCAGGCCGCCGCCAACGACGCGAACAGCGTCTGGACCATTGCCGTATGCCATCGGCCGCCCTATTCCCAAGGCGAGAAGGAAGGCTGGGAACCCGGCCAGGCCAACTGGTCGCCGCTGCTCGTGAAATACGAGGCCGACTGGATGTTCAACGGCCACAGCCACAACTACCAGCGCACCGTGCCGATTCGCGGCGTGCGCTATCTCGTCACGGGCGGCGGCGGCGCTTGGCCCTACGATGCCGCCTACGGCGAGCCGATGCTGGCGTTCACGACGACGTGTTTCCACCACGTCTCCTGCCAGGTCGCCGGCGAGACGATGCAGATCGGCGCCGTCCGCAGCGACGGATTCGTGTTCGACGCCGAAACCGTCGTCAACCGTCGCCAGGTGCGGATGGAGCCCGCCTTTCCGCTCCGGGGACGTCCCGCAAAAATCTCCTATCGCGCCACGGAAGGGCCGCTGAAAGACGCCAATCCCGTCTACGTCCATTTGGGTCAGGACGCGTTCACCAACGCGTTCGTCGATGCACCGATGGCGTGGAATGCGGCGCGCCAGCGCTGGGAATACGAGTTCACCGTGCCGCCCACGGCCACCCAGCGGGTCGCTTTCGTCTTTCGCGACGCGGCGGGCACCAATTGGCACAACAACTACGAACACG
Source organism: Verrucomicrobiota bacterium (assembly GCA_022709625.1). Taxonomy (GTDB): domain Bacteria; phylum Verrucomicrobiota; class Kiritimatiellia; order CAIQIC01; family Lenti-01; genus Lenti-01. Next base: position 7,243 of record JAKLIL010000002.1, on the reverse strand, counting down.
ATTGGCAGGCGCTGCTGGACCGCGTCGTCGTCGAACCGGCGGTGCCGGTGGCCGGCGGTGCCGCCACCATCCGCTACGAAGCCGACATGGGGCCTTTGGCCGGCGCTACACAAATTGTCGCCTGGCTCGCCTTCAACGGCCAACCGTTTTCGGCCACCGGCGTCGTGGCGATGGCTCCGCGCAGCGGCGCCGAGTGGGAATGCGCCGTGGCCTTGCCGCCGGATGCCCGCGAGTTGGCATTGGCCTTCTCCGAGGGCAGCCAATGGGACGACAACGACCGACACCGTTGGACGTTTCCCGTGGTCCGCGCCACGGCGCCGGCGTGGCCGCCGGCGCCCATCGTGGCCGCCGCCACGCCGGCCATCAGCGCTGATCCGCCCGGAGCCGACTTGAACAACGTTGGCGACAACTTCGATTTTGCCATGACCGGTCCGCCCTTGCTGGCCCAGGACGAGGTGCCGGGCTTCGGCGATTGGGGGCGCATTTGGGTCAACGCCGACGCCACGAACCTCTATCTCGGCGGCATCGGCGCCGACCTGGGCGGCACCAACAACGTGCTGTTGCTTTTCCTGGGCCTCGACACGCTGACCGACAACGCCTGGAACCTTTGGCACAAGTCCGGCTTGCCCAACGCGCTCGATTTCCTGCACAACCTGCGCTTCACCGAGCCGCTGGACGTCGCCCTCGTCCTCGGCGACCAATACGGCGACAGCACCTTCACCAACTTCGCCTACGGCGGCTACGACTTCGGCCAAGGCGTCTACTACCTCGGCACCAACAGCGCCGAATTCGTGCCCGTTCCCGGCGCGCGCCTGTCGCAGTTCGAGGGCACCGGCACCGTCGCCTGCGCGACGACCGGCGATCCTGCCCGGCGGCAGACCATGCGTTGGGAAGCCGCCCTGCCGTGGAGCGCGCTCAACGCCGCCGGTCCGGAATCCGTCCAGCACCTATTTCTCGGCGGCGTCGTTGCCTCCGCCACCGTGCAGGCCAACGACCGCTACCTGTCGCGAACCTTCGTGGGCGATCGCGCATGGGGCGCCACGGACGCCTACGGCCAATACGCCTTCGCCACCGTCAGCCTGCGGCCCGCCCGCGTCAACTTCCGCCACGGCGATTTGCTCGGCGACGGCCTGTCCAACGGCTGGCGGCAGGATTGGTTCGGCACGCCCGCCGGCCCGCCGGCCGAAGAGGATTCCGACGCCGATGGGCAGGACAACCGCGCCGAGGAAATCGCCGGCACCCACCCGCTGGATCCGCAGGCGTTCTTCGCCGCGGAATGGGAGGGCGTGCCGCCCCTCCTGCGCTGGCCCTTTGCGCCGGGCCGCGCCTACGACGTCCTGTTCACCCCCGACCTGCGCCAGCCGTTCCTACCCCTCGCGACCGGCCTTGCCGCCGACACCTACGCGCCCCCGTCCAACGGATTCTACCGCCTGCGCGTGCGCAAATAATCGCGGCGGCGGCGGGGTTTTCCATGGCGTGGAAAACCGCCCAATAAGTTTTCCATACCGTGGAAAAAACGGCCGGAATTTTTCCATGGTACGTAAAACCGGCAAAAAACTTTTCCATGGCGTGGAAAAAGCGTGAAAACCTCCGCGAAACATGCGACACTGCGCGGCCAATCCGAAAGGGCAGGCCCATGAGCAAGACCATGATTCTCGGCTTGGCGATTCTGGCGGCGTTCATCGTCGTCCTGATCATGACCAAGGACAGCGTGACCGTGAACCTGTTTTCGAAGGCGGTGACCCTGAAGGCGTCGTACGCGTTCCTGGCGGCGGCGGGCGTCGGGGTGGCGGTGGGAGCGTTGCTGCGGAAATGAAAACCCTGGAAGCGTTGCTGGCGCGCGGGGTGAAGATCGCCGCCCCGGCCGCGGTGGAAATCGGCGACGAGGTGGTTCCGGAACGCATCGCGCCGGGCGTGACGATCCACGCCGGCTGCAAGGTCTTCGGCGCGGAAACGAGCATCGGGCCCGGCTGCGTGCTGGGGCGCGAGGCGCCGGCGACGGTGGAAGACTGCCAACTCGGCGAAAAGGTCGAGCTCAAGGGCGGGTATTTCAGCGGGGCCGTGTTTCTCGACGGCGCGGCGATGGGCAGCGGCGCGCAGGTGCGGCCGGGCACCATTCTCGAGGAAGGCGCCGAGATGGCCCACACGGTGGGCCTGAAGCAGACGATTTTCTTCCCGTTCGTGGTCGGCGGCAGCCTGATCAATTTCTGCGACGCGCTGATGGCCGGCGGCAAGAGTCGCAAGGTGCACAGCGAAATCGGCTCGTCGTTCATCCATTTCAACTACACGCCGCACGGCGACAAGGCGACGGCGTCGCTGCTCGGCGACGTGCCGCGCGGGGTGATGCTGGACCAGGCGCCCATTTTCCTGGGCGGGCAGGGGGGCTTGGCGGGGCCGGTCCGGATCGAGTACGGCACGGTGCAGGCGGCGGGGCTGGTGTCGCGCAAGGACGTGCTCCAGCCCAACCAGTTGGTGGTGCCGGAGGCGCCAGCGCCGGGCGTGAAGCCCTACGGGACGGGCTACCGTTCCGTGGCGCGCGTGGTTCGGAATTGCGCGATTTACCTGGGTAATATCGCGGCCTTGCAGGTTTGGTACGAGCAGGTGCGCCGGCCGCTGCTGGAACGGACGCCGCACGGCCGGGCCTGCTATGCGGGCGCACTGACCCAACTGGCGGCCGTGCGCAAGGAGCGCCTGAAGCGCCTCGACGATGTCATGGACAAGATCGCGAAGGAAAACCGGGCGCAACTGGCCGCCGACCTGTGCCGCGAGCACGAAAAGCTGTGCGGCGGCTGGACCGCGGCGCGGGCGCGGCTCGTCGCCGCGGGCGACGTGGAGTGCGCGGAGAAGGCGGCGTTTCTCGCCGCCTGGAACGCCGCAAAGGAAGAGAACTATTTGGCGCGCGTGCAGGGGCTGCCGGCGGAAGCCAAGGCGGCGGGCACGGCATGGTTGCAGAAGATCGTGGATGGAGCCGGTTCGCCGGCCTAGAACCAGAATTGGAGTCGACAATGGGCGAGAAGAAACTGTTCGGGACGGATGGCGTGCGCGGGGTCGCGAACCGCGAGCCGATGATGGTGGAAATGGCCGTGAATCTCGGCCGCGCGGTGGCCTACGTGCTGAAGGAGCGCAAGCACGGCAAGCGGCCGCGCGTGGTGATCGGCAAGGACACGCGGCTGAGCGGCTACATGCTCGAAAACGCGCTGGTGGCCGGGTTGTGCTCGATGGGCGGCGACGCGCTGCTCGTGGGCACGCTGCCCACGCCGGGTATCGCGGTGCTGACGATCGACCAGAAGGCGGACGCGGGCTTCGTGATTTCCGCGTCGCACAATCCGTTTCAGGACAACGGCATTAAATTGTTCTCGTGCGACGGCTACAAGCTGCCGGACGAGGAAGAGGCGGCCATCGAGCAGTTGATGGCCGACGGCAAGCTGCCAAGCCTGCTGCCGAAGGCCGGTGGCATCGGGAAGTCGTTCCGCGTGGAGGACGCCCTGGAGCGCTACATCGCGTTCTGCATCGGCACGTTCCCGAAAGAACTGGACTTGAAGGGCGTGCGGATCGTGCTGGATTGCGGCAACGGCGCGACCTACAAGGCGGCGCCGGCAGTATTCGAGCGGCTGGGCGCGCACGTGACCACGTTGCACAGCACGCCCAACGGGCTGAACATCAACGCGCGCTGCGGCTCGCAGCATACCGAGGCCCTGCGGGAGCAAGTGCAGGCGGAACGCGCCGACATCGGTCTGGCGTTCGACGGCGACGGCGACCGGCTGATCGTCGTGGACGAAAACGGCGTGGAACTCTCGGGCGACCACATCCTGGCGGTGTGCGCACAGGACCTCAAGCAGCGCGGCCAACTGAAGAACAACCTCGCGGTCGGCACGGTGATGAGCAACTTCGGGCTGCACGCGACAATGCGCAAGCTGGGGATCGAGCTGGGTTGCAGCGCGGTGGGCGACCGCTATGTGCTGGAAATGATGAAGGACAAGGGCGGCATCCTCGGCGCCGAATCGTCGGGCCACATGATCTTCCTCGACAAGCATACGACCGGCGACGGCATCGTTTCCGGCCTGCAACTGCTGGCGGTGATGCGCCGCACGGGGCAGGAAGTCTCGGCGCTGGCGTCGGTGTTGAAGCTCTCGCCGCAGCATCTGATCAACGTGGACGTGGCGAGCCGGCCGCCGCTGAAGGATCTGCCGGGCGTGCAGGCGGCGATCAAGGCCGCGGAGAAGGAACTGGGCCAGAACGGCCGCGTGCTCGTGCGCTACTCCGGCACCCAGAACATGTGCCGCGTCATGGCCGAGGGACCGACGGACGAAATCGTCAAGCGCCTGTGCGACTCCATCGCCGCGGCGCTGAAGAAGGAAATTGGGTAAAACCGCCGCCGGACGGGGGCGTCGCTGGAGCCGGCCCGCCCCCGTGCCGGACTCTTATCCCATCAGCCCCGATTCGGGATCGCGGGAGAACTGCAGGTCGGCCACGCGGACCGTAGCCGCTTGCGCGGAGCGATCGTCGATGGCGATGCCGCGTTTTTCGATTTCGGTGCGGCGGGCGAGGACGCCGGCGGCGGCTTCGCGGTCGATGACGTAGAGCATCTCGCCACCGCGCTGGGCGTAGGTTTGGCCGTAGGAAATGGGCACGGCCGGGGAAGGCGCTTCGGCGAGCGAGGTCGCCACCGGTTCGGCCTTGCGCTTGCCCGCGGCGAGCAGCACGACGCATTTGGCCCGGTAGACCAGTTCGGCGCCCATCGAGACGGCGTAGAGCGGACTGTCTTCCTTGCGCGCAAAATGGCCGTCGGCCACGGCGTTGGCGACCGTGTTGTCGTCGAGCTTGACCAGCAGCATGCGGTTGTTTTCGAAGGGAATTCCGGATTCGTGGAAGGCGACGTGGCCGCGGCCGCCGACGCCGACCAGATGGAGGTCGATGCCGCCGGCGCGCGCGATCTTCCGCTCGTAGGCATCGAGGATTTCGGCGCGCACCCAGCGGAGATAGTCCGATTGCGCGTGCGGACGGATGACGATGGCCTTGCCCTTGTCGGCGCCCTGTTCTTCCCAGTCGCCGGGATGGGCCTGCAGTTCGGCCGCCAGCTTGTTTTGATCGACGAGGCAGCCCCACGGCACGTTGGTTTCGGCGAATTTCCGGTGCAGGAGGCCAAAGAGTTCCTGGACCATGAAGAAACTGTAGCTTTCGGGATGCAGGGCGCGCATCTGGGCGTTTTCGCCGGGCAGGCCGACGTATTCGTCGAGATTGAAGCTGCGGATTTTCGCGGCGTCCAGTTTGCCGGCGTTCAACGCTTTGGCGAGATGCTTGTAGACGCCGGTGGGCGAACTGCCGGTGGCGAGGCCCAGGACGAAGCCCGGCTGCGTGGTCAGGGTTTGGGCGATTTTCTTCTGGATAAAGGCGGCGGCTACCTCGCTCACGTGGTCGAAATCGCGCGCGATGATTACGTTATGGGACATTGAAAAGCTCCTTTGAGGGCGTGTGTTCGGGGAAGATGGGCGCGGTGGGTCCGAAAATCAATTCATTTTCGTCGCGGTCGCAGAAACGCGGGACAAAAGCGTTGGCACGCATCAATAGATTTCGTCGCCTTCTTCGCGGGTGTAGAAGAGGTCCAGGGGGTTTTGGCCGGAGGCGGCCACGGCCGCGGGGTCGAGAAGGGTGCGCTCGGCGGTTTCGCGTTCGGCTTCGGCGGCGGCTTGCATGGCGTCGAGCTTGGCGCGGACTCCGGATGCGTCCACGAGCCGCATGATTTCGTCGAAGAGGAAGGGGGAGCCGTACAGGAGCCGGCACTCGCAGAGGATTTTACAAGCCACCATGTGCTCGAACCGGTCGAAGGCGAGCTGCTCCCGGACTTTTGCGACGGGCTTGAGGACGTAATCGATTTCCTCCTGCAGCGCGGGGTGGGTGAGCAGATAGTGCTTTTGGCGGTAAATCGCGCCGTCGAGCGCCTGCACGAGGTCGGCAGGCAGGGTGTCCGCCGCGACGACGATGACGTCGAGATCGGACCCGCGCACCATCCGGCCGGAGCTTTTTTCCGGCCGGGGCACGCGGTGGGCCATTTGGTAGGTGACGTCCCCGGCGATCATGAAGGCGGCGTCGCGCAGGATGCGCGGTTCGTCGGGCAATCCGGCGATGGCCATGCAAATGCTCTCGCGGGCGAGATCGATTTTTTCGCGCGAGATGGCGGCGGTCGTTCGTTCCAAATCGGCGGCGCGCGCCGCCACGGCGGTCGGCTGGGTGTCGGCGCCGACCAGGGTATAGGTCAGGAATTCCCGCCGGATGGACGGCGACAGGCGGGCGTAGCCGGCGACGGCGGCATCGAGGCGCAGGTAGCGGCGGCCGGTGCGGCGCAGGAGCAGGCCGGGGGCCTGGCAGGCGCGCCACAGTGCCAAAACGTCGGGGTACGCCGCGGCGGCGGCGAGTTCGGCGCCCGTCAAGGGACCCGTCCGGGCCAGAATGTCCGCAAGCGCAGCCATGGATTGCGATCCAGTATGGGCTGCGGGGCGCGGAATGGGGAGCGTTTTTTACGGATGCTTGCGGCTTGTTCCGGACGGAAGCGGATAGTAGAAGAAAGCGCGACGAAGCGAAGGTCTGCGCGTGGACAACTGGATCGAAGAAGAAATGCAAGGGTGGTCGGGGGGCGTGCGCCCGCCGCGCCGGCGACCCATGGTGGGCCTCGCCGTGGCGGTCGTGGCCGGCACGGCAACGGGGTTGTGCGTGCCGCTGCCCGCGCCCTGGCTGTGGGGCGCGGGCGCGGCGCTGGTACTGCCGCTGTTCGTGTGGGTGCGCGGCACGGGATCGGTGGTTCCGTTGATGGCGGCGCTGTATTTACTGGTGGCGGCGCATGCCCGGCTCGGCGTAGGGGGCGATTCGGCGACCGCCTTGCGGGCGGCGCTGGTCCGGCCAATGGAATACGTCCAGTTCGTGGCCGTTGCGCTGGAAGACGCCACGCCGCGGGAACCGCGCCCGGGGCAGCCCGCGGGCGCAGTCGTGCTGGCGCGCGTCGAGGGCTTGGAGCGGGACGGCAAATGGCAACGGGTCGACGACCGCATCCGCGTGGTGCTGCGCGGCGGGCGGGCGGACGGTGCGTGGCCGCGCTACGGCGAACGCTGGCGGATGCGGGGCGTGGTACGCCCGGCCCTGTTGCGGCGGACAGGCCTCTTCGCGCTGCCGCAAAACCAGGCGATCGTGGATTCCGACCGCGCATTTTTTCTCGATGCCGGCCACGGGAATCCGGTCGTGGCGTGGTGCA
>JAKLIL010000199.1 GCA_022709625.1 Verrucomicrobiota bacterium | reverse complement strand
AGGCGGGCGGCGTCGCGGTGGTTCACCACCACGAGCAAATCGTGGGAAAGCGTCGAGGTGTTGTACCAGTTGAACGAGCCGTCGAGGACGATCTGTTCGTCGATGACGCACTGCTTGGAATGGACGGGCGAATAGGGCACGGGCCGGTCGTGGACGCCGTAGACGAGGGCGATGGCGATGCCGGCTTCCTGCAGACGGCGCACGGCGGGCAACAGGGGACGCCGCAATTCTTCCTGCATGGAGCGTTCCCGCGCCGGGTCGCCCTGCCAGGCGAGATGGCCGTTCAGGATCAGGCGCACGTAGACGCCGCGGTTCTTGGCCGCAATCAGCGCATCCACGACGCTGTCGCCGTGCTCCCCGCGCAGTTCGCCAATCAGGAACAGGCACAGATGGATGGAATGCCGCGCGCGCCCGATTTCCGCCAAAATGGCCTGGTGCGGACGGTAGTATTTCCCGTTGAGCATGGCCGTCCGGCCGAAGGTGTAGAGCAGGTTGAACGACGCAAAGGGATCGACGCCGTAGCGCTGGATCACCCCGCCGCGGCAGGCCTGGAAGACGTTGTCCAGCAGCCGGCACACGCCGTAGGAGCGGAACGTCATGCCGGATTCCCAGTTGCTGCCCCAGCGGTCGAAGGTGATGTTGAAGGAACCGACGATGGCGTCTTCGTCGCCGAACACGATGAATTTGTTGTGCATGTCGGTGGCGACCTCGGCCATGGGGTCGCGCGTGGTGCAGACCTCGCCGACGAGTTCGATGCCCGACCGTTTCAGGGCCAAGTAGTTGCCGCTGTTGGTCAGGGTCATCTTGCGCCAGTCCACGACCACCTGCACGGGCACGCCGCAGCGGTGCGCATGGACGAGATGGCGGATGAAATCGCCGTCGTCCACGCAGTCCACGCAGACCTTGATGCCGCAGGGCCGGCCGGGCACCGTCTGCCGCCGCCAGATCATCGTGTCGATCATGTCGTGGATGTAGCGCTTGGGATGGAACGGGTGCCAGGCCTGCCCCTTGGTGAACTTGGGCACCAGGTTGAGCGACTCGACGTGGCGGTTCATCCAGTCCACGTCGCGCTGGAGCTGGGCGGCGTCCACCTCGTGGGTGCGGTAGGGGTTCGGCGTGGCCCACTGTTCGTTGACGTGCCGCCCAACCTCGCCCTCGTTGCGGAATTCGGGGCCGTCCATGAAAACGTACTCGAGCCGCGAGGGGATCGAGCGCTCCCGCAGATGCAGGACGTAGGAGAATTTCGCGCAAGTGACGCGCCCCTGGTGCAGGGACTGGGGATGGATGAACAGGTCGCGCGTCTCGCGCCAATGGCGGTTCCACTCCCCGCCGCACGGATCCGTGTGCACGAGGTATTGCTCGAAGGTGCCGTCCTCGTGGAAAACCTTGAGGACGACCTTGACGTTCATCTCGGGGCCCCAGTCGACCCGGAACCGGATGCGCCCCCAGCGGAGGTAGAAGAGTTCCTTGAACTCGTTGCGGCGCGGGAAAAGCGGGCCCAGATAGGCCTCGGTCGGCGCGGCGTATTGTTCGGCGAATTCCATGGTGTTCCCCGATTCCCTACCGCGGCTCGAATTCCACCAGATAGCCCGGATGGTCGGACACCCGCCCGTAGCGCTCGGGCGTGAACAGTTCCTCGGCGTGGACGGCGCGCAGCCGGCCACCGGCGCGCAGCCAAAGAAAATCGATGCGGCGATCGTTTTCCAGCAGCGCCAGGGCGTCGCCCTGCCGGTCCCGGAACACGCGCTGGAACGTCGCCGGCGCCGCGATTTTCAGAAACTGGTCCTCGTATTCGCCGGCATCCACGATGGCCCGGTAGGCGTCGCTGCCGGCCGCCACGTTGAAATCGCCGCACAGCAGCGTGGCGGCCACTTCGGGCGCGTGCTTTTCCTCCGCCCAGCGCCGCAGGCGTTCGAATTGCGGATAAAACCCGTCGCTGGGCCAGCTCAGGTGGACGCTGAACACGTTGACCAGGCCGACGTAGGGCACGACCACCTGCGCCATGGCGATCTTGCGCGAGTGGATGTCGAACACGTCCTGGCTGTCGGACACGTAGCCCGCATCGACGTACGCGAACGGATGGCGGCTCAGGACGGCGATGCCTTCGCGGTAGCGCTCGAAGCCGACGTGCGACCAATCCGCGTGCAGGTGATAAGGCTCCGGTAGGTGGGCGTTGACGATGCGCGCCGCGTTCGATTCCCAGTCCCCCGCCCCGTCGTTCCAGTGTTCGCCGACCTCCTGGAAACACACGACATCGGCCTGCCGCTCGCGAATGGCCCGCGCGATTTGCGCGAACTTCCGCGCCTGGTCCTCCTCCTGGTAGGTGTGCAGGTTGAGCGTCAGGACCCGCAGGGCGCCGCGCCGGGCCGCGTAGTTTCGGCCGCCGCGGTTGTCCCAGAACGTGCCGCGCCGGGTCCGGCATTCCACGGCGTATTCCACCCGGGCGGCGTGCTGGATCGGAAGGCGGGCGGCCCAGATGCTCCAGCCGTAGCGGTTGGGATTGCGCGCGTTGCTGCCGACGCTCAAATCCCAGTGGTTGTGCCGGAAGTAGGCGTGCGCGGCCTGCTGCGTCACCCACCCGTCCGTCGTCCAGTGGATCGTCACGGCTTCGGGTTCCAGTTCCTGCCGCACCGCCACTTCCACCGGCAGCGCGACCGTTCCCGCGGGAAGCGCCGGGTCGAATCCGGCCACCTGCACCGCCACCGGCGCCAGAACGATCACGCCCGAATCGGCGTCCGCGCGATAGTTCTGGCCAAAGCGGCTGTCCCAGTCCCGCCGGCCGCCGTGTTCGAGGCACGCGGCGAACTCGATGTTCCCCGGAATGGCCGAATCCGTCGTCAAGGGGATGGCGATCTCTGCCGTCCAGAGTTCGTCGCCGTCGCCGGCCGAGCCCCGGTATTCCGCAGGGAGGATCCGCCAGCGGCGGTCTTCGCCGCTCCAATGGATGGAGACCCGCTTGCCGAAACCGACGTTTTGCACCCGCACGGCGAACGAAAGCTCCTGGAAGGTTCCCCCCACCGTGCGGGACACGACATTGCGGACGTAAACCAACTGGATCGACTGGAGCGCCATACGGGAGGGCAATTTAGCCGAAAACCGCCCGCGGCGCGAAAGTTTTTTGCCCTCCGGAATTCGAATGCGTTATTGTTGAAGCATGAACGTCCGCTTTTCCATCGGGTCCGCCCTGTTGGCCGTGCTGGCGTTGGCGTTCGGCTCCGGCTGCGCCACGACGACGGACTGGGTGACCGGCCAGCGCGTGCGGAACATGTACACCGCCGACGAAGAAGTCAAGGCGGGCGCCCAATACTTCGCCCAGAACGTCGGCGAGTTGCGCAAGGAAAACGTGCCCGTCAACAAGGACCCCGACCGCGTCGCGCTGGTGCGGGAAGTGACCGGCAACATCGTCGCCGTGGCCCACAACGTCAATCTGCCCTACCAGGCCACCTACGTTGGCGATCCCGACGTGGTGAACGCCTGCGCGTTTCCCGGCGGCAACCTCATGGTCTACGAAGGCCTGCTGGACAAGAACGAAGGGCTGGTCCGGACCGAGGGCGAATTCGCCGCCGTCGTGGCGCACGAAGTCGCGCACGTCAATTGCCGCCACTCCACCGAAGCGCTGACGCGGCAGATGCTGCCCAACCTGCTGATCGCCGGCCTGATGATCTATGCCTCCGTGAAAGACATCGACGAACTGCAGTGGGCCACCGCCGGCCTCATGCTCGTCCATAACGGCCTGGTCGTCACCAAATATTCCCGCAAGGACGAACTCGAAGCCGACCGCGTGGGCATGACGTACATGGCCAAGGCCGGCTACGATCCCGCCGCCGCCCCGCGGGTCTGGGAGCGCCTGGCCGGCGCCAGCGACAGCCAAGCCAAGAAGGCCCTCAGCATTATCTCCACGCATCCGCGCGACTATCTGCGCGCGCAGGAACTCCGTAAATACCTCCCCGAGGCGCAAGCCCTCTACGAAGCCGCGCCAGTCAAGCGCGACGGCAACCGGAACATCACCCGTTCAACCCCCGGTAAATCCGGCCCCTGATTTTCCGGTTTTCTCTGTAGGCCATGGCGGCGACATGGCGGCTGTTCAAGCCCCCGCTAACCGCGCTTTCCCAGGCCGCGACATGTCGCGCCCCAAAAGCGGCGTCGTGCCGCCGCACTCCAAATCAAGCGACCGAGAACCCGGCAGCGTTCCCCAACCACATGCGCTCCACCACATGCGCGTGCCCCTAGGCATCCCGCCGCCCCT
>JAKLIL010000198.1 GCA_022709625.1 Verrucomicrobiota bacterium | reverse complement strand
TGGGCCAGGCCATGCTCGAAAAATCCCAGTGGAAAGAAGCCGCCGAGGCCTTCGGGCAGGTGAACGGCAAAACCGAAGACCGGGCCCTGCTGGAACGCGCCCTCTACGGCATCGGCGCGGCCAACTACGAGTTGGGCGACTACGCCGCCGCGGTGGCCTCCCTCAACGACTTGATGGCGCGCTGGCCCAACTCGGCGCTGTTCTACCAGGCGAAATTCATGCTGGCCCGCGCCAACCTCGCCCTGAAGGATTTGTCCGCCGCGAAAACGGTGCTCAACGACGTCTTCCGCTACGCCCGCGAACCCGAGTTGGTCAACGATGCCAGCCTGGTCTACGCCGATATCTTGCGGGAAGCCGGCGACAAAACCGGCGCGCTGGCCACCTACAAGCGCATGGAATTCTTCGGCAGCCAGGCCATGAAGACCGAAAGGGAGCGCCAGCAGATCGAACAGGCGATTCTGGCCGCCATCGAACTCGCCTCCGAGCTTGGGAAGACGACCGATATGCTGGAAAGCAGCGACAAATACCTGCAGGTGTTCCCCACCGGAGCCAAAGTGGCCGAAGTGCGCCAGAAACGCACCACGGCCGCTTTGCAGATGACGACGGACGCGGCGCAGGTCCCGGCCCCGGCAACCGGCGCCGGGCGCCCATGACCGAAAACAGGAGAAGAGACGCCATGACGACGAAACATTGCGTGTTGACGGGCTTGCTGGTCGGCGGCTTGGCCGGCTCCGCGCTGGCGGCGCCCTTCGTGGTCTTGCCCAATGGCCAACGGGTGGCGGGTACGGCCATTCGCGCCTTGGCGAACGGAGATGTCAACCTGACCACCGAGATGGGCGTGCGTACGTTCCCCAAAGGCAGCTATGCGAAAGCGGTCGCCGACAAGCCCGCCGAGTACGACCAGGCCGCCGCGGCGATCAAGGGCGGCAAGTTCGACGACGCCATCAAACTTCTGAACGGGATTATCGCCGCATATCGCAACTTGGAATGGGACGTCGAGGCGTCGAAGCTGCTGCCGCAAGCCCTGCTGGGCCAGGGCGACGCGGCCGGCGCCGTGCAGGCCTACGACAAACTGTTTTTACTGGCTCCGGGTGAGAAGCAGAACGCCGCTCTCGCTTGGGGCATGCGCCGCGCCATGCTCCAAGCCAAGCAATACACCGGCCTGATCCGCCAACTCGACGCCGTCGCCGCCGCCGGCCCCCGGCCGGAAGCCGCCCGCGCCCAAACGATGCGAGGCGACATCCAGTTGGCGCAGAACAACGTCGAACTCGCGGCCCTCGACTATCTGCGGACCGCCATCCTGTTCCAGGATTTGAACGATCCGATCGTTCTGGGCGAGGCGTGCTTCAAGGCCGCCGCCGCCCTCGAGCAACTGCGCGATCCCCGCGCCAAAGACATGTACAAGAAGGTGGCGACCGAGTACAAGGCGTCGCCCTACGCCGCGCAGGCGGCGGGGAAAATATAGCCCATTTGGAAACAAGCCAAGGAGAACAAATCATGTCCAAGAAATCCCCAGTGGTCGTTGCGTGGCTGGTTCTGACGGCGCTTCTGTTCCTGTTGCCCGCCTTGGGATGGGCGCAGGAGGAGGCCGCCGCACCGGCAAACCCGCCGGCGGGCAATGCCGGCGAATTGACGATGGATTCGGCCACGGCTGAAAGCGCCGGCGATGCCGCCGGTTCGTCCGGACTGTGGCAGGTCATCGTTGGGTCCGGCTGGCTGGGCGTCGTCCTGTGGTTGGCGCTGCTGGGTACTTCCATCGCCGCCGCATGGCTGATCATCGACTTCTTCATCACCGTCAGTCCCAAACGCATCGTGCCGGATGCCTTGGTCAACGATGTGCGCGAAGCGATGGAGCAGGGCGATGTGATCAAGGCCATGCAGCGTTGCGAGCAGGAAGGTGGCCCCTTGCCCCAAATCCTGTTGGCGGGATTCCGAAACGTGAAGGAAGGCTTCGAGGTGATCCAAGAACAGGTGGGCGTAGCCGCCGATCTCGAGAGCGAAAAGATGATGCAGCGCGTGTCCTACCTGAACATGTGCGGCAACATCGCCCCGATGCTCGGCCTGCTCGGCACGGTGCAAGGCATGATCATGGCGTTCGCCAACCTGGCCGGCATGCAGGCCGGCGCGGCCCAGCAGGCCATGCTGGCCATGAACATTGCCCAGGCTCTCTGGACCACGGCCGCCGGCCTGGTCGTCGCCATCCCGGCCGTATCGTTCTACACCTATTTCAAGAACCGCCTCTCCCGCATCATTCTGCGCATGGAGGGCTTGACCATGGACCTGATCAAGGCCCTGCGGAACGTGGAAGTCGTGGAGGAGTAGGCCTCGGCCCGCCGGAGGGGAAACGCACATGAGAAAGCAATATGCGGAGGCCGAACTGAACATGACGCCGATGATCGACGTCGTGTTCCAGCTTATCATCTTCTTCGTCACCACGGCGGACCTGCAGGCCAAGTCGCTGGAGACCGCTGTGCGCATGGCGATGGCGCCCCATGGACCCGTCGAGGAGGTCAAAGATCCCCGGACGGTGGTCGTGGACGTGGACCGCGACGGCCGGATCTCCATCATGAAGACCGAGATCAACGAACGCCAGTTGCTTGCCGTACTCGTCAAGGCAAGGAACGTCTCGGGCCAAAGCACGCCGGTCGTGATCCGCGGCGACGACGCCGCCAAGCACGAGGCGATCAAACGGGTGATGGATGTCTGCGGCAAGGCCGGATTGTGGAAGCTTCGCTTCGCCGCCCTCAAGGAAAAAGCGTCCTAGCGTACAGGAAGTTGCCATGGCCAGAGAACGAAAACGCCCCGAGGTGACGGATCCCGTCCTGTCGATGACTCCGATGATCGACGTGGTCTTCCAACTGCTGATCTACTTCATCGTGACCACGAAGCCCATCGACGTGATCACCAATCTGGATGTGTTCCGTCCGGCGCCGGATCCCAACGCGCCGAAAGACCAAAAACCGCCCAACCTCGTCCGCCTTGGGATCTACCCTGACGGCTACACCGTGAACGACAATCCCGTCACGCTGGATTCCCTGGATGCGGCCCTCGGCAAGGTGGCCTCCATCGACGCCGGCCAGACGATCATGATCACGGTTTCCGCCGCTTCGGAGCATGGCCGGCTCGTTAAGGCCCTGGATTTGTGCGCGAAAAACGGCCTGAAAAGCCTTTCGGTGGTCAGTGCGTCGAACTAACTCAAGGTGTAGATTGGTTTAGCGGAGATCGCCATGGACGCATCCTTGAAAGCCTTGCACAAGAATTTCGTGGAGTGGGCCGCAGGGCCAACCGGCTCCATCACGCTGCATGCCGTCGCCATCGTGCTGCTGTTTCTCTTTGCCTCCTCGGTGACCAGGGAGAAGACCTCGGAAGTCGAGGTCCAGATGATCGAGGTCGACGAACAGCAACTCGACGAACTGCTGGAGGATCTCAAACCGCCCGAAGACTTGCCGGAGATGGTGGATACCGTCACGCCCCCAGACGTCGAAATGGACATGACCCCGCCGCCGGACGTTCAGGACTTCGCGGCCGCGCCCATGCAGGACATGACGGAACTCAACATTGCCTCGGACGCCATCAGCCCGATCATCATGCGGGGGCTCGCACCCGGCCAAATGGCCAACCGCACCGGCGCGGGTCGCGCGGCGTCCATTGGCGCCTATGGCGGCAAATGGGGCCAATACGCCGAAGCGGCGGTCCTGCGGGCGTTGGAATGGCTGCGGCTCAACCAAAACAAGGACGGCTCGTGGGGCACCAGCGACAAGCAGGCCATGGCCGGACTGGGCGTCTTGACCTTCTTGGCGCACGGCGAAACCACGGCTTCGGAAAAATACGGGCCGACCGTCGAACGGGCCATCCGCTATCTGATCTCCGTCCAGACCGAGAAAGGCGAATTCCTGCCCAACGATCCCAAGAACGGCATCGACAGCACGGGGGAAACCTACAGCCAGGCCATTTGCGTCTACGGCATCAGCGAGGCCTACGGCATGACCCGGATCCCTTCGCTTAAAAGCGTGATGGAGAAGGGGGTCCAGGTGCTCATGGACGGCCAGCAGGCCAAGGGCGGCTACGACTACAAGTTCGCCAAGGGCAGCCGGCGCGACACCTCGCTCGGCGGCTGGTGCTGCCAGGCCATGAAGGCGGCCTACATCGCCGGCGCGGAAAATCCCGGCCTGCACGATGCCATGGAAAAGGCCGTGCAGGACATGAAGTCCGTTCAAAAAGAGGATGGCAGTTTCTACTACAGCCAAGTCGGGGCCAGCCATTCAACGCACAGCATTA
>JAKLIL010000197.1 GCA_022709625.1 Verrucomicrobiota bacterium | reverse complement strand
GGCCGCGCCACGCGCCGAGTGCCAGCGGTTCTCCCCGCCAAGGCTCCGGATCCAGCGATGCCGTCATGCCCGCCACGATACCGGAAGACCGCGCGAACGCAAGGTCGAAGCCCCGCGGCGGCACCGCGCCGGGGACCGGTCAGGCCTTGCGCGCGGAGAGCCGGCCGATCGGTTTGGCCGCGATGAAGTAGCGCTCGAAATCCGTTTGCTCGTCTTCCGGCGGCACGAACGGTGCGCTGGGCCGGAACCGCGCATCCCCGGCGAAAAGCGCCGCGAGTTGTTCGTAGTAGGGCGCGTGGTCCGTGGCCACGTGCACCGCGCCGCCGGGAACCAGCGTCCGGTGCAGGGCGTCCATGAACAACGGATTGAAGAGGCGGTGGCCTTCGTGCCGCGCCTTGGGCCACGGATCGGGAAAAAACACGTAGTAGGCGGACACCGCGGCCGGCGGAACCAGATAGGCCGTGGCGTAGTAGGCCTCCATGCGCAGCAGGCGGACGTTTTCCAGTCCCAGCCGCCGCGCGCGGTTGTCCACCGCGCGGATGCGCCGCAGCATGCGGTCGATGCCAAGAAAATTCGTCTCCGGATGTTTCGCGGCGTGCGCCAGCAGAAAGCGCCCCTTGCCGCAGCCGAGATCGATTTCCAGACGACGTTCCGGATGCGCAAACCAGGCGGCAAGGGGCAACGGTCCGAGCCATTCGGCGGCCGTGGCCGGCGCTCGGCGTAGGCTGGCCGCAATCATGCCGACTGCCGGGAATCGTCGGGTAGCGCCACCGCTCCGGCCGCCGGACAGGCGCTCAAGGCGTTTCCGGTTGCGCCGCCGGAGCCGCTTCGGGCTGCAGCGCCGACAGGGCCTTGAGGTCCACCGCGTTCGCGGCGCCCGCCAGTTCCTCGAACGAATCGAGATCCGACCCCTCGATTTTCACGCTGAAGCGGCCGCCGTCGAAAATCTGGATTTCGCCGCTTTTGGACTCCTTGTCGTAGGACTCCAGCGCCTTGAAGCCCTGGTAGGTGGTCGTGCGTTCGAAGCCGGTGCGGGTTTCCTTGTCCACCTCGCTGTTGGTCCAGCCCAGCATCGCCATCGCGCCCAAGCCGCCCATGCCGCCCACGTCGGTGATTTCGAGGCGGATCGACTTGGCGCCGCTTTCGTAGACGCCGGTGGCGATCACCGTGTTCATTCCGAAAAGACCCTGCTTTTCCGCGCCGGCTTCGACTCGTTCGAAGCCCGGAATGGCTTTCGGCAAGGCCTCTTTCAGAGCCTTGGGCGAGACCGCCGCCGGCGGCGCGTTGCTGGCCGCGCCGGTCTGGGCCATTTGGCCCAGCGCCTGCATCATGGCCCCGAAATCCATTTCTTCCTCGGCCCAAACGGCGCCCGCCAGGAGCGCCGCCAAACCCATCGCCGCCATTTTTTTCATCGTCCGTCTCCTTGTGGTTGTTTTCAATTCCGGCGGTCCCGCGCGCGGCCTACCCGTAGGCCAGCGTCACGGGATTGCGCAAAGTGCCGATGCCGTCGATTTCGCATTCGACCACGTCGCCGTCGTGCAGCACCATCGGCGGGCGCCGCGCCGAGCCGATGCCGCCGGGCGTGCCGGTCGAAACCACGTCGCCCGGTTCGAGCGTCATCACGCGGCTAAGGTCGGCCAGCACCATGTCGATGCGGAAAATCATCTTGGAAGTCTTGGAATCCTGCAGGATTTCGCCGTTCACGCGCTGGCGGATGCCGAGGGCGTGGGGCCGCTTGATTTCGTCGCGCGCAACGAGCCAGGGGCCCAGCGGCGCGAAGGTATCCGCGCCCTTGGCGAAAAACCACTGTCCGCGCGCCTTCTGCAGGTCGCGGTTGGTCACGTCGTTCATGACCGCGTAGCCGGCCACGTAGGCGAGCGCCTCGCCCTCCTGGACGTCGCGCGCGCGCCGGCCGATCACCAGCGCCAGTTCGGCTTCGCCGTCGACGCGTTCCATGCCGGGCCGCAACCGGATGGGGTCGTACGGGCCGCAGAGCGCGCCGGGGCTCTTGGCGAAGTAGACCGGAAATTCCGGCACCTTGGCGTCGAACTCCTGGGCATGGTCCCGGTAGTTCTTGCCGAGGCAGACGATTTGCCGCGGCGGCGCCACGGGCGGGCCCAGCCGCACTCCCGCGGCCGGAATGGTCTTGAGCGGTGTTTCCTTCAGCAGGTTTTTCAGGCGTTCCATTCCGAAGGTCCGCCAGAAGCGCGCGTCGTAGTCTTCGATGTCGAAGACCATGCCGCGCACGTCCACGATGCGCGCGGGTTCGGCCTTCGTTGCGTCGAGCCAGATGCCCGGGCGTTCGGCGGCTGGCGGTCCGTAGCGCACCAGTTTCATGGCGCCGGCCTCCGGGGCACGAATGTCTTGCGTTGCGGCGCGGGCGGTAACCCCTCGCCCGCGCGGGTCTTGCCGAACGGCCCGAGCACGTCGTCGGTGGTCTTGAAGTGGCACTTGGCCGTATCGAGCAGCGCGGGGCCGCCGTGCCGGCGCACGAGTTCGCCGGCCACGGCCTTCACCTGGTCCGAAGCGCCCTTCGGCAGCTTGACGCCGTATTTGGCGCCGAGTTTTTCCAGCGCGGCCAGGAACCCCGCGCGGGCCAGGACCGAAGCCGCGGCCACGGCGACGTCGCTTTCCGCCTTGTGGCGCTGCTCCAGCTTGATTTTCCGGCCCTTCTGCTGGAGGGCGCGCTGGATTTGCTGCGCGGGACCGAACTGGTCGCTCAAGGCGCGGGGGCAGGTGGGCACTTTTTCCAGCAGGTTTTCGATCGCGCGGGCATGGCCCCAGGCCAGGATGCGGTTCACGCTGCCCATGGTGGCGTAGAGCCGGTTGTAGGCGGCCGGGCCGATGGCCACCACCGCAAACCGGTCGCCGAGGCGCGCCCGGATTTTCTTGGCGAGGTCCTGCGCCGCCTTGTCGGACGTGATGGTCTTGCTGTCGCGGACGTTCATGGCCTGGAGATCCTTGGCAATGGCCGGATCCACGTAGGCGGACGCGACGACCAGCGGGCCGAAGAAATCGCCCTTCCCGCTTTCGTCTACGCCCATGTGGGGGGCCGTGGCTTCGGGATTCAGCACGTCCTCGTAGCCGAGCCGGGCCTCGCCGAGCACTTGCGGTTCCAGCACGAAGGTGATCCAGTCCGCGGCACCTTTCCCCTGCACCAGGCATTTGCCGCTGCGATACAAGGCGATCTGGCAATCCGTCCCTTCCGCCGCCGCGAGCGCGTACTCCACCCGCCGGGGCCGGTAGTTGCCCTCCCGCAGGATCCGCGCCGCCGCATCCATCTGGGCCGGCGTCAGCTTGACCGTGTACGATGTTTTTTGCGCCATGTTCCGCACCCTAGCAGACCCCGTGGCGCGAGGCAACCGCGCGCCGTTGACAAACCTCCCGCCCCGCTCTAGGGTTCTGCCGTGACAACAGAGGCCTGCGCCGGCCGTGTTCCGGCGCGCAACGAGAGGAGTCGCCGGATGAACAAGACCTTGCCGTTTCTTGCCGTGCTAGCCGCATCTTTGTTCGCCTTCTGCGGTTGCGCCGCGCTCGAAGGCCAGGACCTCGGCGACGAACCGACCACCGACGAAGGCATCGCCGCCCTGGCCAACAGTCGCCTCAACGACGACGCCATGACCGCGCGCGCCACCTTGAGCGTGGAAGTGGACAATGGCCTGGCCATCCTGCACGGCACCGTCCCGGACCAGGCCGCCCGGCAACGCGCCATCCAGCTCCTCGAAGGCACGCCCGGCATCTACGAAGTCCTCGACCGCACCCGTCTACGGTAGCCGCCGCCGGACGCCATGTCCCCGCCCGCCCGCTTCCCGCGATTAAAGATCGGCCGGCGGACGGGCCAAACGATCGGACTGCTGCTGCTGGCGGTTTTGGCCGGCTGCGTTTCAAAACCGCCAACGCCCACCGGGGCCGCACGCCGCGCGTTGCGTCCCGTTCCCGAAGTGCCCGCCGACCAGCCCCGCGCCGACCGCGCCATCGTCGCGGCCTTCTTCGCTGCCAACGGCGTCCGCCTCGCGCCCGCCCAGGCGGAGGAACTCATTCAGCTCGCCGCCCCGCCGGGCCGCATCGACCGCACGGCCCTGCGCCGCACGGCCACGAAACACAACCGCGTCGCGTTGGCCGTGAAGGCCGACCGCCGCTATCTCTGGGAGGCGCTCAACCGCAATCTGCCGCTGCTGCTCTACCTGCCGCCCGACCTGCGCTACCGGCCTGCCGCCGCCCTGTTCATCCCCGTCGCCTGGGACCGCGCGGCCCAAACCATCGACTTGCTCGACGGCAACGGCGAAATCCTC
>JAKLIL010000196.1 GCA_022709625.1 Verrucomicrobiota bacterium | reverse complement strand
CGAGCGGGTATCGATCCGGCGCGTTTCTCAGGAACTGGACGGCCAAGTATTGGCGGTGGAGACCGCGGCCGGGCCTTGGGCGCCTTTTCGGCTGCCCCTGCTGGGGGATTTCCAGCTGGAGAACTGCGCACTGGCCATCGCGGCGCTGGAGTGGTTGCGCGATTCGGCGGGATTTCCGCTGGCGACCGACCTGTTGCGCGCAGGTCTGGAACAAACCCGCTGGCCCGCCCGATGCCAGATCGTCTCGCGCGATCCCATGTTCCTGGTGGACGTGGCCCACAATTCCGATGGCGCCCGCGCCTTGGCCGAATTTCTCAAGCGTTTCCGCGTCGACCGGCCCGTGGCGCTGATCTGCGGCCTGTTGGCGGACAAGAATGCCGAGGAATTCTTTCGCTTGCTGCGGCCCGTGGTGGATGCTTGCGTGCTCGTGCCGCTCGACAGCGAACGCAACATGCCGATGGACCGCCTATTGGCGGCGGCCAAGGCGGCCAAACTTCCGGCGGCCGAAGGCACGCTGCCCGCTGCCGTGAAGAATGCTCTGCACTGGGCGAAGAGCAACAACGGCATGGTGGTGGCCGCCGGGTCTCTGTACCTCGCGTCCGCGGTGCTCTACGAACTCGGCGTGCAGGTCTAGGCGCGGTTTGAACCCGTCGGGCACGCCGCTACGAAGTCGGCAGCAAGCGAACCAGCGCCTTGGCGAGGGGATGGTCCGGCGGAGCCAGGACCATGCGCCGGTTTTCGCGGCGAACCCACCCGCAGTCCCGCAGGATGCGCAGATGGCTGAACACGGCAAACGCCGATAAGCGCAAGGCGATGCCCAATTCCGTTTCGGATTGCGGACCCGCCAGCAAGGCCTGGGCGAGAGCGATGCGGCGCGGATAGGCCAGTCCGAATGCCAGCCGGGCCATTTCCAGATCCCGCGCCGGGGGCAAGCGGGACAGCGCTGTTTCCAACGCCTTCACCAGCGGGACGGCCGAGCGCACCTGGGGATCCGCGCCCAGGCGATAGACCACCGCCACGCCGTGTCGTTCGGATTGCAAGAGGCCGCGCGACTGGATGCGGCGTAGTTCCTGGCTGGCCGCGGCGCGTCCAACGCCAACGCTCTCGGCCAAGCCTGCCACGTTGCGGCCGGGGAGATCGTGAATCTGGCGCAGCAATTGGATCCGCTTGCCGCCTGCCAGGACGCGGCAGGTTCGCCAGAGGGTGGGGTTCAAGGTGTGCATATGCCGTTCTTTCTATTTTATTCTATTTGCAAATAGCATAATATGGTATTTGCAAACAACATAAATCGGACATGGCGCAAAACGCGGGCGGGACTCAGGCCCAGGGGGCCGAACTCCCGACAAAAGTTAGGCTTGTGCGTTGCGGCGAATCTTTCCAAAGTGGCGCCATGAAATCCCAGCGAAAAGAAATCTGGATGGAAGTCCCGGCGCGTCGCGGTTTCGTGAATCTCACGCCCGAAGTGGAAAGCGCCGTGCGCGCCAGCGGCATCCGCGAAGGCTTGTGCCTCGTCAACGCCATGCACATTACCGCCAGCGTGTTCATCAACGACGACGAACGCGGCTTGCACCGGGATTTCGAGCGCTGGCTGGAGACATTGGCGCCCGAAAAACCCCATGCCCAGTACGACCATAACCGCACGGGCGAGGACAACGGCGATGCGCACCTCAAACGCACGGTCATGGGCCGCGAGGTCGTCGTGGCGGTGACCAACGGCGCTTTGGATCTGGGCCCGTGGGAACAAATCTACTACGGGGAGTTCGATGGCCTGCGCCGCAAGCGCGTCTTGATCAAGATGATCGGCGAATGATGAAGCCCGCTCGCCGCGAGATCGAAATCCTGGCCCGGGGCGCGTGTGTCCAGGCCGACCAGGTTCTTCTGTGCCGGAACCGGAAACATGGCAACGTCTATCTGCCGGGCGGCCACGTGGATTGGGGCGAGGATTCCAAACGCGCCTTGGCGCGCGAATGGCGGGAGGAACTGGGCGTGTCGTGCCGGGTGGGTCGCTTCCTCGGCGTCGTCGAACAGGCCTATCGCGCCCGTCGCGGCCGCACCTGCGAAATCTCGCTGGTTTTCGAGGTGGTCTGCCCCAAGATATCGCCCCGGCGGAATCCCGACTCGGCGGAGGCGCGCCTGGAATTCGCGTGGGCGCCGCTAGAGGCGCTCCAAAGAACCGGACTCCTGCCGCGGGCAATGGCCAATAACCTGCCCGCTTGGTGTGCCGCATCTGACGCGGCGGCCGCTCGCTGGTGCGGCTATTTGCGTTGACTTGTCTGGGCGGCTCGGAGCTACTCCCGCCGGCAAACGAACCGCGTTATTCGGCGCGGGTCCAGTCGTGGTCGCGGCGGCGCTTGCGCTCGATCTCGTTGAGGAAGTACTTGCGCAGGCGGACGGCGGCGGGGGTGGCCTCGACGAGCTCGTCGTCGTTGACATATTCGAGGGCTTCCTCCAGCGACAGCTTGGTGGCGGGCGCGACAAAGAGCTTCCGATCGGCCCCGGCGGCGCGGATGTTGGTGAGCTTCTTGGCGCGCTGGACGTTGACGACGAGGTCGTTGTCCTTGCAGTGTTCGCCGACGATTTGGCCTTTGTAGCACCATTCGCCGGGATCGACGAAGAAGAACCCACGGTCCTGGAGGCCGTCGAGGGCGTAGGTGTTGGCCTTGCCCGCCTCCATGCTGATCAGGACGCCGTTGAGGCGCTGGGGGATGTCGGCGCGCATGGATTCGTAGCGCAGAAAACGGTGGTGGACGATGGCCTCTCCGCTGGTGGCGGTAACGAGCTTGGTGCGCAGGCCGATGAGCCCGCGGGTGGGGATGGCGAATTCGAGGACGGTGCGGCCGCCGGCGGCGTGCATGCGCTGCATCAGGCCCTGGCGCTTGCCGACGTTCTCGATAACCGGGCCCGTGGTGGCGTCGGGGACGTCTACGACGAGGGTCTCGAAGGGTTCGTGGCGGACACCGTCGATCGTTTTCACGATGACGCGGGGGCGGGACATGGTCAGCTCATAGCCTTCGCGGCGCATATTTTCGACCAGGACGGCGAGATGCAGGACGCCGCGGCCGCTGACCTTGAAAGAGCCTTCCCCGACCTCCTCGAAGGAGAGCGCGACGTCTTTCTGGGTTTCGCGGTAGAGGCGTTCGCGGATGTGGCGGGAAGTGAGGTATTTACCGGAGGAACCAAAGCCGGGGGAATCGTTGATGCGGAAAACCATCGAAATCGTCGGGGCGTCGAGCGCGATGGGGTCGAGCGGCTCGGGAAAATCGACCGGCGCCAGGGTGTCGCCGATATCGACGCCTTCGACGCCGTGCACGGCGCAGACGTCGCCGCATTCGACCTGCGCGGCCTCCTTCTGGCCGAGGCCTTCGAAGACGTAGAGGGCGCGGACTTTGCAAGGCAGGACGGTCCGATCCTGCTTGACGAGGGCGAGGGGCAGGGTGGCGGCGAGGACGCCGCGGCGGACGCGGCCGATCCCGATGCGCCCCGTGAAGTCGGAGTAGTCGATGCTGGTGACCTGCATCTGGACGGGGCCGTCCTCCGCCGTCGGCGCGGGAATGTGCGCGACGATGGCGTCGAGCAGCGGCACGATGGAATCGCGGGGATCCTGGGCAAGATCGCGGACGGCCCAGCCGTCGCGGCCGGCGGCGTAGAGAATCGGAAAATCGAGTTGGTCGTGGGAGGCGCCGAGTTCGACGAAGAGGTCGAAGATCTCGTTGAGGACTTCGTTGTGGCGTTCGGCGGGCTTGTCGATCTTGTTGAGGACGACGATGGGCTTGAGGCCGAGCTTGAGGGCCTTGTCGAGCACGAAGCGGGTCTGGGGCATCGGGCCTTCGGCGGCGTCGACGAGCAGCAGCACGCCGTCGGCCATGTTGAGGACGCGTTCGACCTGGCCGCCGAAGTCGGCGTGGCCAGGGGTGTCGATGACGTTGATCTTCACGCCGGCGTGGCGCACGGAGACGTTCTTGGCGAGGATGGTGATGCCGCGTTCGCGCTCGAGGGCATTGCTGTCGAGGATGCAATCCTGGGCGGCGACCTCGCCCTCGGCGACGTGGAGTTGCCGGAGGATGGCGTCGACCAGCGTGGTTTTGCCATGGTCGACGTGGGCGATAATGGCGACGTTGCGGATGGCGGGGGCCGTTGGCATGGTTAGGGGTTGGGGTTCAGAGTTCAGGAGGCAGAGTTGAGAAATCAGGGTTCAGAAGACGGAAGTTGGAATCCATGAGCAGGTTTTAGGGGACGGGAACGGCCGCGGAGCGCGGCGGGCAGACGGCAACGGGCGCGCTTCAGGCGCGGCGGCGGCCGGAGGCGTCGCGGAAAACGTCG
>JAKLIL010000195.1 GCA_022709625.1 Verrucomicrobiota bacterium | reverse complement strand
CTGGTTCTGCACATGACGGGTGGCCCACGGGGCCTGCTCAGGCAACCCCACCAGCGCCGCCGCCCGGCTCGCCGCAAACAGCGCTCTGTAGCGGGCCGCATTTTCCTGCCGCTGCGCGGTCCAGCCGTCCAGGTATTTCAGCTTGATCCCCAGAATCGCGGCCTGGACCGTGTCCAGCCGGGCATTCCAGCCGAGTTCGTCGTGGTAGTATTTCTTGGACTGGCCGTAGTTGCGATAGCGGCGCACATAGTCGGCGATTTCGCCGTTGTTCGTGACGATGGCCCCGCCGTCCCCATAGGCGCCCAGGTTCTTACCGGGGTAGAAGCTGAAGCAGCCGACGTCGCCGATCGTTCCGCAGAGGCGTCCCTTGTAGCGCGCGCCGTGCGCCTGTGCGGCATCCTCGACCACCTTGAGCCCGTGGGCCTGCGCCAAGGCCATGATCGCGTCCATGTCCGCCGCCTGCCCGTACAAATGGACCGGCATCAAAGCCTTGGTCCGTTTGGTAACGGCCTTCCGCGCTGCCTCCGGATCGATCTCGCAGGTGTCGTCCAAGCAGTCCACGAGGACCGGCGTGGCGCCCACGGCGGAAACGGCCAGCACGGAAGCGATGTAGGTGTTGTCGGGCACCACGACCTCGTCGCCCGGCCCGATCCCGCAGGCTTTCAGCGCGCAGAGCAAGGCGTCGCAACCGGAGGCCACGCCGACGCAATGGGCGGCGCCGTGATACGCGGCAAAGGCCCGTTCGAAAGCGCCGACTTCGTCGCCCAGGATGAAGGCCGTGCGGGCGAAGACGGCTTCCACCGCCGGCATGACTTCCGCCTTCAAGGCGCGGTATTGGGCTTGCAGATCGACAAACGGTACGTTCATGGTTGTTCTCCCTGTTGCGCGGGATCCCGACGGATCCCTTTGGTTTCTACGACGATTCCACGGGGCGCCATCCGCCCTGCCCCTGAGCGTAGCGGAGCCCGCAGACACCGCATTGCGCCTGCGCACCCGCCACCCGCGTTTTCTGGCCGCACTTGCACACCACGCCGATCGGCTTGGCCGGCGAACCGGCTACCAGCTCGTGGTCCCCGACATCCCGCGTGACCACCGCGCCCGCGGCCACGGTGGCGAATTGGCCGATCGTGACTCCGCAGACGATGGTGGCGTTGGCCCCGATCGCCGCGCCGCGGCGAATCCGCGTCCGCACCAGCCAATCGTGGCCGGCATAGCGTTTCCGCACGGCGGCCAGTTCCAAGCGGGGCGACCGGGGATAGCGGTCGTTCGTCAGCGCCGCCAAGGGGCCGATGAACGCGAAGTCCTCGATTTCCACGCCCTCCCAGACGCAAACGCCGTTCTTGAGCGTCACGCCGTCGCCCACCACCGCGCCGGACTCGACAAAGCAATGCTCTCCGATGTTGCAATTCTGGCCGACGCGCGCCCCCTTCATGACATGGGCAAAGGCCCAGATGCGCGTGCCTGCGCCGACGGCGTCGGAATCGTTCACCCCCAAGGGGTGCACCTGGACGCTAGCGGCCATATTCGATCTTTTCCATGGCGCCGTGGTGTTGCAAGGAACGCGACACGGCGCTAAGGATGTCCACGACTTCCGCGCCTTGGCGGGCGGACCCGCGCGTCAAATCCGTGTCTTCGCCCCGGAGCCGAGCGGCAAAAACGGCCGCTTGCGCCGCCAGCGGTTCCTTGGGCGGAATGCGAGGAATCATCACATCCCCCTCGCGGGTCAGCAGCTGGAATTCCCCGAAGGTGTTGTAGATGGGTTCGCGCACGACGAAGCGATCGAACACCATGACCGGCGCGGGCGTACCGAATTCGTCCCACGTGATCATCTTCTTCTCGCCGACCATGGTGATTTGCCGCACTTTGCGCGGATCCAGCCAGCTGGCATGGGCGTGCGCCACCGTCCCGTTGTCGTATTGCAAGGTCAGAAACACCAGATCTTCGACCGGCTGCCGGAGATACGAAGCACCCACGGCGGATACGGCGATCGGCCGCCGTCCCAAAATGGCGTTGAAAATGTAGATGTCGTGCGAGGCCAGATCCCAAGCCGCGTTCACGTCGCTGCGGAAAGGCCCCAGATTGGTGCGGATGGCGTTCACGTAGTACAAGGGGCCGATGGCTTCTTCCCGGGCCGCCTGGATGAGGTAGTCGATGCCGGGATTGAACAGAAAGACGTGTCCGACCATCAGATGCAACCCGGCCTGTTCCGCCAGTTTTACCAAGTCCCACGCATCGGCGCTGTTCGCCGTTAGAGGCTTCTCGCAAAGCACGTGCTTGCCGGCTTCCAAGGCTTCCCGCACGATTGACGCGTGCGTCGAGGTAGGCGTGGCCACGACGACGGCATCCACGTCGCGGCGGCGCAGGATCTCGCGATAATCCCCGTACCCCTGCAGGCCGGGAAAGTTCGCCTGCATACGCGCCAGCGCTTCCGCATTCAAATCCGCCGCCGCGACCACCTGGCAATCCTTGAGGGCATTGAAATTGCGCACGTGGTTGGGACCCCAACGCCCCGTGCCGATCACCGCGATTTTCTTCATGCGTGCGCTGTTCTTTCTGCCCGCAACGGTCGGCTGTCGGGCATGGACTGAATTGGAATAATAGCATCCCCTATCGGCAAGAAAAGGGGTTTTTGGGCTCCTCCCGCCGCCGGGGTGGGACCGCCCAACCGTTTTTCCCTTGGCCCGCGCGGGCTCGGACCGCTATTCTGTTCCCGTGATTCAACTTCGGCATTGGTTGGGCGCGGCGCTGGTCGCTGCCCTGCCCCGGACCGGCTCCGCGTGGACGCCGAATCGCCTCCTCGTCTGGATCAACGGCGACAAGGGGTTCAACGGCATCGCCGAAATCGGGCAGAAGTTCACCGAAAACACGGGCATCCCCGTCGTCGTGGAGCATCCCGAGGGCGCCACCGACAAGTTTTTCCACGCGGCCAAGAGCGGCAAGGGTCCCGACATCATGATCTGGGCGCACGACCGCCTCGGCGAATGGGCCGACACCGGCCTGCTGCTGCCCATCGACCCCGACCCGGCCTTCGTTCCCCGCATTTTCCCCAAGGCCTGGGCGGCCTTCACCCATCGCGGCCGCGTTTGGGGCTATCCCCTCGCCATGGAATCCACCGGCCTCATCTACAACAAAGCTTTGATTTCCGAGGAGGAAATCCCCGCCAATCTCGCGGATTGCGCCCGCTTGGCTCCCCGCCTGCAGGCCCAAGGCGCCGCGCCCATCATGTGGGACTACAACAACGCCTATTTCACCTACGGCCTGCTGGCCGCCGACGGCGGCTATATTTTCGGCCAACGGCCGGATGGCTCCTACGACACCGCCGACATCGGGATCAACCAACCGACCGCCGTCGCGGCCATGAAGGCGGTCGTGGGGCTCATTCGGGCCAAGGTGCTGCCCTCGAGCCTGTCCTACTCCGTCGCCGAAGCGCAAATGAACCAAGGCAAGCTCGCCATGTTCATTTCCGGCCCCTTCGCCTGGGAAAACCTCAAGAAAAGCGGCATCGATTTCGGCGTAACGACGATCCCCGGCGTGAACGCCAAGCCCGCCCGCCCGTTCGTCGGCGTGGTCGGCGCCGTTTTCAACCGCTCCAGCCCCAACCTCGATCTGGCGCAGGAATTCCTCGAACATTATCTCATCACGCCGGTCGGCCTCGACGCCATGGACCGCCATGTGCCGCTGGGGGTGCCTGCGCTCATCGATTCCTACAACGCCAAGGCGTCCGATCCCCACATCGCCGGCTCGATGAAAAACATCGAAGTCGGCACCCTCATGCCGAACATCCCGCAGATGGGCGTGTTCTGGAGCGCGATGGAATCGGCCCTGGCCACCATCACCTCCGGCCGCGCCACCCCGCAGGACGCCCTCGACAACGCCTACCGGCGCATGGCGCGGAAGCCCTGACGTGATTGCCCGCGCCTTCAACCGGACGGTATGGCTGCTCGTGCTGGGCGGGGCGCTGTGGCTGTCCGCGCGCATGGTCTTGGCGGGCGCGCCGCTCCTCGGCGGCGCCATGGCCGTGGCCGCCCTCTTCGCGGTCTGGGTCTACAATTCGTCGCGGGCCCACGCCGCGCGCTATTTGCTGCCCGGCCTCGCCGCCTTCGCGGTTTTCGTCCTGATGCCGCTGCTCTACACGGTCTATATCGCGTTTACGAATTTCAGCGGCGAGCACCTGCTCTCGCAGGAACGGGTGCGCGCGTGGTTCGCCCAAGACCTCTACGCGCCCGCCCCCGAAAGGTATGCCTACCGGATCCATCCGGCCCTCGAACCCGGCCAATACCAGATCCTCGTCCCCATGGGGGCCGGCGAGATGGGCAAAAACCTTCTGATCTCGCGCCCG
>JAKLIL010000194.1 GCA_022709625.1 Verrucomicrobiota bacterium | reverse complement strand
CGCCGTGCTGGCTTTCTTGGCAAAAGAGCCCCTGCTGCAGAACCAAGTATTTCGCCACTACCGGAACCTCCTTGTGCGTCTGGATGCGGCGGCGCTCGAAACGGTGGCGGCCCGGCCCGACGTGATCTCGATCGCCCCCGGTGCGTTTCCGGAAAAGATGGACGAGCGCCAAGGCATGATCATGGCCGGCCAATTGTCCGGCAACGCACCTGCGGGTCCGGGCTATTTGTCTTGGTTGGCCGGCCGGGGATTCACCCAAAAGCAGTTCACGGATTCGGGCCTCGTCGTGGATCTGGTGGATTCCGGTTTGGACAACGGTACGACGAATCCCAACCATTTTGGCTTCTACGTGGGCGGAAACACCGGCCAGGCCAGCCGGATCGCCTATATCCGCCTGGAAGGGATCCCCAACGCCGGCAGCACGCTGCAGGGCTGCGACGGTCACGGCACCCTTAACGGACATATCATCGGCGGCTACAACGACCGCACGAACGGATTCCCGCACCAGGATTCCAGCGGCTACCGCTATGGATTGGGGATAGCCCCATTCGTCCGGTTGGGTTCGTCGGTCGTATGGGATTCGGAGGAATGGACTTCGCCCGACTATGCGGACATGGCGTCGCGGGCCTACGCCGGCGGCGCTCGCATCAGCGCGCAAACATGGGGAGCACCGAACAATGCCCTCTACGACGTCCGCGCGCAGACATACGACGCGCTGGTTCGGGATGCCCAGCCCGCGGATTCGGCCGTGGCCGCCGACGGCAACCAGGAAATGACCATCGTGTTCCCGGCCGGCAACTCGAATTCCGTTGCCGACACATTTGCCTCGCCCGGTACGGCGAAAAACGTGATCACGGTCGGGGCTGCCGAGAATGTCCATTCCCATGCGGCCGCCTTTGGCGGGGCCGATGCGGAAGGCAGCGACGGATGGGGGTACAAAGACGTCTTGGCGAACAATGCCAACGACATGTTGGCGTTTTCCAGCCGCGGACCTTGCGCCGATGGCCGCATGAAACCAGATCTGGTCGCGCCCGGCACGCATGTCACCGGCGGCACGCCGGCGGCCATCAAGACGATGGCCGGCCTTGGCACCGGATTGGCTTGTTTCAGCGCCACTTGGATCTGCGGCATGCCCGGCGGCGGCTTTATGGGCAGTGCCAACAACTTTTTCCCGCTGGGCCAGCAATGGTACAGCACGTCTTCCGGCACCAGCCATTCGACGGCGGCCGCCGGCGGCGCCGCGGCGCTCGTTTGGCAGTATTTCCTCAACCGCGGGTGGGGGCCGCCCAGCCCGGCGATGCTCAAGGCCTACTTGATGAATTCCACCCGGTATCTGACCGGCACCGATGCCAACGACACGCTCTGGTCCAGCGTCCAAGGCATGGGCGGAATGAATCTGGGAAGTGCTTTCGATGGCGTGTCCCGCCTGTTGCGCGACCAGTTGACCAACGACACCTTCACTGCCAGCGGTCAGTCGCGCACCATCCGGGGATTTGTAGTCAAGACGAACAAGCCGGTGCGCATCACCCTGTCGTGGACCGATGCGCCAGGCTCGACTGCGGGCGACGCCTACAACAACGATCTGGACTTGCGCGTCGCCGCGGGCGGCAACACCTACTACGGCAACGTGTTCACCGGTGCATTTTCAACCACCGGGGGCGTGTCCGATGCCAAGAACAACGTGGAAAGCGTCTTCCTGCCGGCCGGCACGACCGGCTGGGTGGAAGTGGTCGTGACCGCCGCCAACATCGTCGCGGACGGCGTACCCAACGTTGCGCCCGCCCTGGACCAGGATTTCGCGCTGGTGGCCTACAATCTGGCCGCGGCGAAGATCAGCGCGTTCAACAAGACCAATGGTGCGTCGTATTCCGCGAAGCTTCAGTCCATGACCAACACGACATACCGCCTCGACTACACGCGCAACTTGGCCACCAATCCGGTGCTGTGGACGCCCGTGGCCACCAATGCCGGCACCGGCGGCGAAATCAGTCTGATCGACACCAATCTCGGCGCGGACGTGAAGCGCTACTATCGCATCGCCGTCCCGTAGCGGCCAAGGCGCCAAGACCTAAATACCGCCGAAAAAACGGTTGACCCATCGCGGCGGCTCCGCCCTTGTCTTTGCAGGGCGAAAGCATAGTCTTTCCCGTCACCTATGGCGCTCTCTGGCTGGCGCGGCGGGCTTGCGATCTCCGCCTGGACAGCCTGCGCGCCAAGCACAAAAACAGGAGCGATGCCATGAAGTCTGTCTTGCCCATGTTGCTTGTCGGTGTCTTGGCGTGGAGCGCCTGTCCCCGCAGTGGTCCGGCCCAATCCATCCAGCTCAAGGCGGGGCCCATCGACACCAGCCAACCGGCCGCCGCCACTGCCGCCCGCGTTGCTTGGGCATCCGGTTCCTCCCGGCAACTGCGCTTGGTTCAGTTCGATGGCCCGATCCAGCCGGAATGGGTCGCGCAACTGGAAGCCGCTGGGCTTCAGATCGTCGACTACATTCCCGACAACGCCTATTTGGTCTACGGCGCCGCGGCCGCGCGGCAGATCGTGCACTCGGGCGCTCCCCACGTGAAATGGGAAGGAGCCTATCTGGCCGGCGACAAGATCCATCCCCGCGCGCGGCCGGAAGCCGCGCCGGCGCGCATGGCGCGGACGGGAACCGACGATTTGTTCGCCGTGCAATTGGTTCTGGACGACTCCGCGAACACGGACACGGTGGCTCTGCTGACGGCCTTGGCCAAGGAACCCTTGAGGCGAAACAAGGCGTTCCGGCACTATCGGAACGTCGTGGTGCGCATGGATCCGGGCGAGGTCGAGACGATCGCGGCCCGTCCCGACGTGATTTCGATTGCGCCCTACGCGATGCCCAAGAAGCTGGACGAGCGCCAGGGCATGATCGTGGCGGGTCAACTGTCCGGCAACGGGCCCACGGGCCCGGGCTATCTGGCCTGGCTGGCGGGCAAGGGCTTTACCCAGCAGCAATTCGCGGATTCGGGTCTGGTGGTGGACGTGTGCGACTCGGGGCTCGACAACGGGAACAACAAGCCCAACCACTTCGGCCTGTACGTCGGCGGCAACACGGGCATGGCCAGCCGCGTCGTGTACAACCGCCTGGAAGGCACGCCGAACTCGGGCAGTACCCTGCAGGGCTGCGATGGGCACGGCACGCTCAACGGGCATATCATCGGCGGCTACAACGACGGTAGCGCCGGCTTCCCGCACCAGGATTCGGCGGGCTTCCGCTACGACTTGGGCATCGCCCCCTTTGTCAAACTCGGTTCCTCCGTCATCTTCGATTCCAGCGACTTCACCACGCCGGACTACGAGGACATGATCTCCCGCGCGTACCGTGACGGGGCGCGCATCAGTTCCGACAGCTGGGGCGCGGACACCGGCGGCGATTACGACATCGACGCCCAGCAATACGATGCGCTGGTGCGCGACGCCCAGCAGACCGGGTCCGCCGTGCCCGCGGCCGGCAACCAAGGCATGACCATCGTCTTCGCGGCGGGCAACGCCGGATCGGGCGCCGGCACCGTCGGGTCTCCGGGCACCGCCAAGAACGTCATCACCGTCGGCGCGGCCGAAAACGTCCATTCCCACGCCATCACCAACCGCGGCGCCAGCACCACGGGTCTAGACGGCTGCGACACGCCCGATACCGAGGCCAACAGCGCCAACGACATCGTGGGATTCTCGAGCCGCGGACCCTGCAGCGACGGCCGCAAAAAACCTGAAATCGTCGCGCCGGGC
Organism: Verrucomicrobiota bacterium; assembly: GCA_022709625.1. Taxonomy (GTDB): domain Bacteria; phylum Verrucomicrobiota; class Kiritimatiellia; order CAIQIC01; family Lenti-01; genus Lenti-01. The sequence goes on along the minus strand of JAKLIL010000194.1, from coordinate 620 downwards.
ACGCATGTCACCGGCGGCATTGCCCAGGAAGTCCGGGCCATGAACGGCATGGGCAACGATCTCGCCTGTTTCGACGCCTCCGGCGTTTGCGGGTTGCAGAACAATGCCGGCGACTACGTCAATTTCTTCCCGACCAACCAGCAGTGGTACAGCACGTCTTCGGGCACCAGCCACTCGACGCCGGCGGTGGCCGGCGGCGCCGCGCTGGTCTACCAGTATTTCCTCAACCAGGGCTGGGGGGCGCCAAGCCCGGCGATGGTGAAGGCCTACCTGATGAATGCCTCGCGCTACATGACGGGCGCCGATGCCAACGACAACCTCTGGTCGAACGACCAGGGCATGGGCATGATGAATCTGGGCACGGCCTTCGACGGCACGCCGCGCATCCTGCGCGACCAATTGACCAATGATCTCTTTACCGCCACCGGCCAGTCGCGCCGGTTCTACGGGCTGGTGGCCGATTCCGGCAAACCGGTGCGCATCACGCTGGGGTGGACCGATGCCCCCGGTTCCACGTCCGGCAACGCCTACAAGAACAATCTCGATCTGGTCGTCTCGGTGGGCGGGGCCGCGTACAAGGGCAACGTGTTTAACGGCGCCGCATCGACGGCCGGCGGCAC
>JAKLIL010000193.1 GCA_022709625.1 Verrucomicrobiota bacterium | reverse complement strand
AGCCACGTGGGGGCCCGGACTGCCGTCGTTTTCCGCTTCGGGCACGTTGAGGCGCGGTTCCGGCGGGCGGGTGTCGCCGGGAACAATCAAGTCGACCACGGCCATGAGTTCCTCGACCGCATGGCGCCGGGACCCCGCCGGGGATTCCGTCTGGACGTCGTAGAACCAATGGGCCCCCTCCCGCGCCCAGGCGGGACCAACGCGCCAGTCCGCCCGCGCCAACCGCACGGCAACGGCGCTTTTCAGCAGCCCTTGCAGATCCACGACGAGGTCGTAGCGCTCGGCGCGCAGCGTGTTCAGGAAGGGTAAAAATCCGCGGACGAAATTCCGCCGCGGAAATTCCACGGTTCGGGCCACGTCGGGACACAAGGCCAACACGGCGGCGTACTCGGGCTGCACCACCCAGTCGATGGCGGCCCCGGTACGTTCCTTCAGGGCGTGCACCGCCGGCAAGGCGTGGGCGATATCGCCCAGCGAACTCAACTTGATGACCAGGATCCGCTCCATCCGGCGGCCTAGGACAGGACTTCCTCGACCCGCTTGATTTTCAGCGCCTTGCCGGTGGCCGGATCCAGGGTCACCACGGCCCCGTGCAGGCGCACGTCGCCGCTGGCAATCTCGAACTTGGTCGGCATGCCCGTGAGAAACCGCTTCAGGATGGCGTCGGTGGTGCGACCGATGACGGAATCGCAGGGGCCGGTCATGCCCAGATCGGTCAGGTAGGCGGTGCCCTTCGCCGTCACGGCTTCGTCGGCCGTCTGGACATGGGTATGGGTGCCGAGCACGGCGGAGACGCGCCCATCGAGGAATTTGCCCATGGCGACTTTTTCGCTGGTGGCCTCCGCGTGCATGTCCACGAGAATGATTTTGAACTGGCCGGCGTTTTTCTTGAGCCAATCGTCGATGGCGCGGAAGGGGCAATCGGCGACCGCGTTCATAAAGGTGCGCCCCATCAATTGAACGATGGCGAGCGGACCGGCTTTGGTCGGGATGGAAATCGCGCCCCGCCCCGGACACCCCGGCGGCAGATTCAAGGCCCGCGCCACGCGCGTTTCCCGGTCGTAATAACCCTGCGCCTCCTTCTGGTCCCAGACATGGTCGCCCATGGTGAGCGCATCGGCGCCGCCGGCAAAAAGCTCTTCGGCCAGGGCGGACGTGATGCCGCGGCCGGCGGCGGCGTTTTCGGCATTGGCCACCACGATGTCCGCCCGGCCCTCGGCCTTGTAGCGGGTGGCGATGCGCGCCAGGGCCATGCGCCCCGGACCGCCCACGATGTCGCCGACAAACAGGATTTTCATGTCGTTCCTTTTCCGGCCCGGGGCCGGCCGGCATGGCCGGCGCCGGCCAGCAAGCGTTCCAGTTTCGCCTCCGCCGGCGGGGCATAGCATGTCCGCTTTTCCGTCACCACCACGTCCATGCGCACGTCGTGGGCCTCCATCGGGACCGACGCCACCATGCGGTTTTCGGAACACAAGCCGACCAGCAGGGCCCCGCGGCGGGCGAGCAAACGGTCGAAATGGCCGCGGCCATGTCCTAGCCGCCCGCCGAGAACGTCGAAGGCCATGCCCGGAACCAGGATCACCTGCAATTCCGTAGGCCGGGCCGGCGGTGCCGACCGTGGTTCGCGAATTCCATGCGCGCCGAGGCGCCAGCGGGTATTTTCATCCACCCAGCCCCAGGCGTAGGCGCGGCCCCGGCGGACGGGTACGGCGGTGCGGACGCGGCGCGCCAGCAGGTCGGCCAACAGCCAATCCGTGGCTGGCTCGGACGGGGTCGAACGATAGAGTCCCACTTGGAATGCGCCCCGCCACCAGTCTTCGGTTGCCAATCGGCGCTGGATCGCCGCCGAGGCGCCCCGGGAGACCGTTTTGCGTTTGGCCCGGCTCCGCAACCGCTGTTTCACGAAACCAGTCTCCGCAAGTCGAACTGCGCGGGCGGTCGCGCAGGCCGGCCGGTTCGATCGACCACGCACCAGTGGACCTCCGCCGCGGCGATCACGGTGTCCCCGCGCCGGATGGTTTGCCGAAAGGTGCCGCTGGCCCGCCGGGTTGCCACCGACTCGGTGTCGATTTCCAGCGAATCGCCGGCAAACGCCGGCGCGCGGTAGGCAATATCCAGATGGGCGATCACGGTGAAGAATCCGGCGGCGACGAGGCCGGCGTAGTCGTAGCCCGCCGCCTGGAGAAACTGCATTCGCGCATGTTCCAGATAGTTGACGAAGACGGCATGGTTCACGTGTCCGTACGAGTCGCACTCGTAGTGCCGCACCGCCAGTGGAGCCACGAATTTCATGTCCCGGCGATCCTACCCTCCGTTCGCCGGCCATGCAAGCCATGCGCCGGCGGACGCGGGCGGGCGCGGGCTTTTCAGTACTTGCGGATGACGGCGCGAACGATGCCGCCGATCTCGAGGGAGCGCAGGGGGCGAATGAACTTGTATTTGGGATTGGCCGGTTCGAGCCGTACGCCGGCCTTGTCGCGGACGTAGTATTTCAGCGTCCACTCGTCGTCGACGCGCGCCACGACGATGTCGCGCTGGCCGGGGGGGGCGCCTTTCTCCACGAGCACGATGTCGCCGGGCAGGATGCCGGCATCGATCATGGAATCTCCGCGGACTGTCAGCATGTAGGTGCGGTCGGGATTCTTGACCAAATATTCGTCGAGGGTGACGGCGTCGATCTCCTGCTCCTCTTCCTGGGTCGGGAAGCCGGCGGCGATCGAACCGAGGATCCGGACGGAGCCGGTCAGTTTGGGCAGGAGGGCGATGCGCCCGTTCTCGTCTTTGGCCACGAAGCCCGTCTCCGCCAGCCGGCGCAGGAGGCCGAAAACGGCATTTTTGGATTTGTAGCCGAAGAGGCCGAGCATCTCGGCATAGGTGGGCGCCCGGCGCTCCTGGCGCCAGAACCGGCGCAGCAAACGGATTTTTTCGGCAAGGCGAATGTCTCTGGGCATGGCGTCCTCCGCGGTACGGTTGGCTCTAGTCCGGAAGATAACTGAACTTTTGTTCAGATTGCAAATTCTTTTTTCGCGCGGGGCGGTTTTTCTTTTGCCCGGGGACCGCGGCAGCTATACTGCGGCGCGAATCAAGACCAATCCCTTGGGAGGACTAGCGATGAAGAAATGGACCGTGCGGATGCTTTGCGTGGCCGTCCTTTGTGTTCCCCTTGCTCCGGCCGTGGCGGCAGACGCCCCCCCGGCCATGCTGGGCATCTTGGAAATCCGCGGACTGGACGGCCTGGCGGCCGCGGGCTTCGAACTAAGCAAGGCGGCGGGCACGCCGACGCCCAAGGAGGCCCTCTCGTTGATGCTCTACGGCGCCTTGGGCACGATGCCGGGCCTGGGCATTCTCCCCGAAGGCAAGGTGCGGGCGTATTGGTTCGAAAACGGCACCGCCAAGGGCGGCACGGCGCTGGCGTTGCCCGTCGAGAACGGCGGCGAGGACTATTTGGCCAATCTCGTCCAAGCGGGTTGGAGCCGCGAAGGCGACGCCCCCGAAGGCATCCAGCACTTCGTTCCGCCGGATGGCGCCGGCCTGGCTTGGGGCGAAGTGTATTTCCGGCAAACAGGCCCCGTCACCCTGCTGGCCGCCGCCACGGCCGACGATCTCGCCCGGGCCGGGCAAGCCTTGGCAGGCGCGCCGCCCGTCTTGCCGGTAGAAGGCGACGTGGCCATCCAGTTTCAACCGGCGGCCCTGGCCAAGATTTTCGGGCCAACCATCGAGGAGCGGATTGAAAACGCCATGCCCGTCGAAGTTCCGGAGGGATCGGCGAAACTCGGCCAACTCTCCCTCAAGAGCTACCTGACGGTGGCGAAGCAATTGGAAGCGGCGGCGTTGGGACTCGGCGTGGCGGATGGCCGCGTGAACCTCCACACCCGCCTTGCGCCCGTCGCCGGGACGACCCTGGCGCAGTGGCTGGCCACCGTGAAAACGGCCGCGCCCGCGGCGTCCGCCGTTAATCTGCCGGGAGCGCTTTATGCCGAAACCCTCCACGCCGGCGATCTGAACCTGCTTGGGCCGGCCTATTTCCGCTACATGGAAGCGATGCTCGGACTGATGCCCCAATCCACCGACCCCGAATTCCTGCCAAAATACATGGACAACCTGAAAACGGCCTGGGCGCAGCTCGGCAGCGACTTCGGCATCGCCCTGATGACTCCGACCAAGGAAAGGCCCCTGCGGGCAGCCGAATATCTGGCGCTTAAGGATGTCGCCGTCGTGCGCGACATCACGCGCAACATGATCCAAAGCGAAACCGAGCTGATGAAAGCCATGGCGAGCGACACCAACACCCCGATTCCCTTCCAGTTCGATCTGGCCGCCGGCGCACCGCGCGAGCACCGCGGCATCGCGATCGATGCGCTGACCTACTCGCTGGCGCC
>JAKLIL010000192.1 GCA_022709625.1 Verrucomicrobiota bacterium | reverse complement strand
GAAATCCAGCCAAGCCCACGCCTTCAGGCGCCGACGGAAAAAAAGCAGGTAGAAACCGCCCAGCGCCAACGCCGCGCCCAGCGTAATCCGCGTGGCCGCGGCGCACGCCAGCAGGACCCCGGCCGCCACCGCCGCGCGGAAGCCCTTGTGTTTGCCCACGAACGACAGCATCGTCAGTCCCAGGCTCAGGCAGAAGCCGGCCAAGGCGTAGGTTTTCACCACCGTGGTGAAATAGGACTGGTAGACGTTCATGGCGATCAGGATGCAAGCCAAACCGCCCGTCAGCCGCTGGGCGGAACGCGGGCCGCTCCGCATGGCCAGCCAGACCGCCGACAGCATGCCCAGCGCGCCGAACAGCCAGGTCAGCACCCGGCCGCCCAGCAGTCCGAAGCGCCCCACCCAGTTGAACGCCCAGGAATACACCAGCGGCAGCAGGGGCGGCTGCGTAAACGCGAAATCGCGGTAGGGCAACTGGCCTTCGGTGATCCGCTTGGCAGCGTAGAGATACCAGCCCTCGTCCTGGTTCAGTTCGCCCATCCAGAGATTGAGGGCCGACAGGACCAGCCAGCACAGCCCCACCGCCAGCAGCAACAGAAAATGCCCCCAGCGCCAATCGCGGGCAGGCTCCTCGAGAGCGTCCATGGGTGCATCCATATGACCGGATTCTGTCCAAAGCCCCGGCGGGCCGCAATCCCAAAATGGTTGCCGCTGCGCGCGTTCGGCGCTATCGTGCGCCGCATGAATTCCAAGCCCGTTCCCGCCGACCGCCTCGAGGAATATTCCTCCGCCTACACCCTCTCCGACATGGAGATTTTCGTTTTTCCGTCCCTGCTCTATCCCCTCGTCCTCGCCAATCTCATGTCGCCGCTCGTCTGGAAATGGCGCGACGATCCGTGGTTCGCCAACTTTCCGAAGCTCACCCCGTACCGCCGCATCCTGCGCCTCAAGCAGTACGTCATGGACCATTACGCCTTCAACCTCGACCTCGAGACCTGGGGCCTCACCACCCAGCCGCAGGAAATGGCCCGCTTTGCCCCCTTCATCGCCCCCGAAACCATCGCCAAAAGCAACGCCCTCTTCGGCTACGAAGGCGACAAGTTCTACTTCGACCTCGACATCCGCCGCCACTTCGGCCTCGACAAATACGTCGCCGACGTCATCCCGTTCTGGAAAACGGAAACCGTCGAGGCGATGGACGCCTTCCGCTACAAGCCCGGCCACGGCAACCAAGGCGCCGGCGAATGCGTCTCCCTCTCCACCCTCTACGCCGCCGCCCTCTATATCCTCTGTGGCATCTCCCTCGACGACATCTTCCTCGTCGCCACGCCCCTTCATTCCCAAAACTTCGTGGACGTCCACGACGGCATTCTGACCAACAACCGCCGCCTGGTCACCAAGGCCATGTGGTTCAACGGCACCGAGCTCTCCACCAAGGCGCGCCGTGCCCTCGAACACGAGCAAATCACCATCGTCGCCCACCGCACCGGCTGGGTCCACGCCGTCTATCCCGAAGCCTCCATCGACCACGCTGCCTATGAGCGCTTCCGGAAAAAGCTCCGCGCCTTCCTCCAGATCCCCGTCGCCTCGGAAATCCTGTTCAACTTCCTGCGCCAAAATTCCACGCGCCAGAAATGCTTCCAGATCGAGCACGCCTGCGGCGGCAAACGCCGCTGGATTCCCGCCGAACGCGCGTACGCCTTCGAAAACTCCTGCTCCTACAAGGTCTCCGACCGTACCCGCGACAAACTCCTCGCCGAAATGGACGAGGACGACTTCTTCGCCGAACCCCTCCCCGACCGCATCCCCCTCAACAAGTTCGACGAATTCTTCAAGCAGGGCCACATCGACCTCGACAAGGAGGAAGACCGCCAGCGGCTCGCCCGCGAAGTCGACTGCTACCACGCCAACGCCTGCGAAATCATCAAGGAACTCCGCGCCTTCTGCCACCTCGAACCCCGTTGGCCCGACGCCAATCAGCCGCGCCAATTCATCCGCGGCCCGAGCATTGACTTGAAACCCGGACTCTCCCGCGAGGAAATCATCGCCGCCCTCGAAGCCCTCCGCGCCGAAAACCCCGTCGCCGACATGGCGTTTCATGCGTTCCGGGATTTGTCCCGCGTCGATCCGCGGCCCTACTTCAAGGCCGCCATCGAACGCTCGCCCGTCTGCCTCGACGCCACCAAGACCATGGAACTCCCCATGGTTGTCGCCTGCCTGCGCGAAATGCCCGACGAATCCATCTACGATTCCACCCGCGCCGCCCAGCCCGACGAAGTCTGGAACGCCCACCGCGGCGACGGCTTCGAAAAAGCCGTCGCCCTCGCCGCGATTCTCCACGCCCGCGCTCCCGACGTTCCCTTCACTCTGAACGCCTCCGGCGAATCGGCCACGCTGTCATTTGACGGTAAAGACTACTCCTTCCCATCTCGGAAGAAATTGCATCTCGATCTCTCTTGGCCGATCTGAACCGTCTCTCACTGAGGCACAGAGTACTTTACATCACCCTCCGTGTCTTCGTGTCTCTGTGAGAAAAGGATTTTTGCCCCCCCGCACCTTATGCCGTGGGGGAACCAGTTCAGACTCCTTGCGACCCCGGCCCCGGGTTCATCCTGCATGCCGGCTTGTCTCCGCCACCTTACCGCCCTAACATCCAAGACCAGATGTGCGGGTCTGCGGCCGGACTTTCAAGCCGGCGGCAATATCCCCGCGCAGGGAGTGCGCTGAAGGAAACGCGCCATTTGTACAGCGACCTGGCCTGGCTTTGGCCCCTCTGGGGCCGGGCGGAGGATGAATACGCGCATTACTGCCGATTCGTCGTCCGGCAAATCCGTGACCATGCCCAGCGCCCGGTACGCACCGTCTTGGATATCGGTTGCGGCGGCGGCAAGAACGTCTTCAACCTGAAAAAGAAGTTCCAAGTCACCGGGTTGGACCTGAGCCCCGTCATGCTCGCCCAGGCCCGGCGGCGCAACCCGGAATGTGAGTTTATCTGGGGCGACATGCGCATGTTTCGCCTGGAGCGCTCCTTCGATGCAATCCTGATGGACGATGCCATTTCCCTTATGAATACCCGGGCCGACTTCGCGGCGGCATTCCGCGCCGCCTTCGTCCACCTGAATCCTGGCGGGGTGCTGATCGCCACGCCCGACGCGACGGTGGAAACCTTCCGGCAAAACGCCACCGTTTGCGCGACCTCCAGCGGAAATACGCCCAAAGGCCCGGTCGCCGTCACCTTCATCGAAAACCACTACGACCCCGCCCCCGCGGACGACCATTTCGAGGCGACCTTGATCTATCTGATCCACAGGAAGGGCCGACTGCGCATGGCCTCCGACCATTGGCGGCTCGGACTGTTCCCCCTGGGCTTCTGGCGCCATGTTGTAGCCGATACCGGCTTTACGGTCCGGTCAGCGCCTTATTGCGACGACGACGAAAACGAGTACACGGTTTTGATCGGCTGCAAATCGCGCAATGCCTGAACCGCGCCCCTTTGCATCTTGCCCATGGGGGGGTGCACAACCACAGTCATGTGGAGTGGCGACGCGAGCGCCGGAATCGAAACATCCCCGCCTCACTCCAGCCTCTGCTGAACTTGAGTATCCTCTATCGAGGGGCTCTGTGACGCTGTGAGGTGGCGCTCTTGGCTTTTCGGGGATTTTGGCGCAAGCCGGAATCGAGTTGGTAATACAGTGCATTCTGCCGGCTGCGGCCGGCAGTGCGGGGCGGCAACTGGCGTATGATTTTCCGCACGGTCAGGGCCGCATGGTTGATCGCCCACCGGATTTCCGTGTCGGCAGCCGCAGGATCGCCGGCCGCTGCTTCACAGGCCAAGGCGGCATACATCGCCGCCCCCAAGGCGTGTTTCTCCTGGCCGGGCCTGTATATGGCGTGCATGTAGGCAACACCCGCGGCGGAGTAGGCGGCGCGCGCAGCCGCCGCGGCCGCCGGGTCGTTCATCTCCCGCGCGGCGGCCATGGCCACCCACACCAGCTTGCGCAGTTGTTGGGTCCGTTTTCCCCCGTTTGCATAGGCCCGGATCCCTGCGATGGCCTCGCGCGGCCGGGGATCGGCCGGCGCCTTCGCCTCGAACAGCGGCAACACCCGTTCGGCGCAATCCGCCCCCCAATGGCCCAACAGACGAAGATCGTCTTGGTTCAGCGTCATACTCCATTCAAGGTTGTCATGGCGAATGCAGAGGGGCAAGCGGGAACGGCTGATTTTCCCTTGGGTGAAGAATCCCGTTTTCCCGAGCCTGGCTATGGCCCAAGCCTTGGCGGAATCAATCCTTGAATGGATCCCACTCGTCGGGACCGGCCATGGCGACGCCGATGGGTGTCAAGGTGTGGAGGATCCTAATGGTTCCTTCGTGCGCAGCGATAACCTTCTCCAGTCGCTTG
>JAKLIL010000191.1 GCA_022709625.1 Verrucomicrobiota bacterium | reverse complement strand
ATTCGTTGGCGACGGCATGCTCCCCCACCGCGTTGCCTGGAAGAGCCATTTGTAGGCGTCTGCGATGCGCAGCTCCGGATCGGTGGGCGCCTGCGCCAAAAAACGCGCCGTGTCGGGGTTGGGCGCGCGGGCGCAGGCGCCGAGCAAGAGAAGCGGAAGAAGGGCGCGCAGGCGTTTCATGGAATCCGGAGCGTAGCGGGCGCGCGGCGCATCCGTCAAAATTTTCTTGCGTAACCCGCTTTCCCGTGCGATTATTACGAATATGAACAATCGTAATAACGACGCGGAAACCGGCGCGGCGCGCCTGAGCCTGTCGCTGCCCAACGGCTTGGCGGCGGACCTGGACCGCCTGGTGGCGGAAAAGAAAGCGGCGAGCCGCTCGGCCCTGGTGGCGGACCTGGTGCGGGACGCGGTGGTCGAACACCAGTCGCGCCGGGGCAAGCAGGAAATCGCCGGCACCATCACGCTGGTCTACGACCACCACGCGCGCAACCTGCAGGCGAAGCTGACGGACATCCAGCACGACGCGGAGGGCCTGATCGTGTCGGTCATGCACGTGCATTTGAGCCACCACGACTGCCTGGAGACGCTCGTGGTGCGCGGCCCGGCGGACAAGGTGCGGACGCTGGCGGACAAGCTGGCGGCGGTGCGCGGGGTGAAGCACGGCAAGCTGACGATCACGACGACGGGACGCGCGGAATGAACGCGAGGAAGCTCGTAACGATGGCGGGTCTGCTGGCGCTGGGCGCCGCGACGGCGCTCGGACAAACCTCGGTCATGACCCATTGGGAACTGCAATCCGTGAATTCGACGGGATCCACGGCGTGGGTGGAGAGCTTTCCATGCGCGATCCGCGGCGTGATCGTGAACGATCCCGAGGAAATGCTGGACTATGCCTACAACCCCGACGCCACGGCGTCGAACCGCATGGGCGGCCAGTTCCAGATGTTCTTCCAGGGCACGGGCAACGACCGCGGCGGGACGGCGCTGTGGATGGCGCAGAACTACCAGGCCATGGGCATGGCGGGCCAGGACTACGGGTCCGAATGGATCAACGAGATGCGGCGGGTGCAATACGACGCCAACGGCCGCAAATTCCGCAAGGGCGACCTGATCGAGGTGACGGCACGCAAGGCGCTCTTCCGCGGCGGCAAGCGCAATATCAACGAAGCGCACCGCGTCACCGCTTCCAACGATTTCGACGTCGTCCTGGTCCAGGCCAACGTGGGCCTGCCGCAGGCCGAAGCCCTGACGCTGGCCGATCTGGTGAACGCCGACGGCTCGCAGATCTTCGATCCCGACCGCGAACTGGGCGGCGAGCATTGGCAAGGCATGCGGGTGCGCCTCGACGGCATCCGGCTGACGAACACCAACGGCTGGGGCAAGACGAACTGGGCGGACCGGATCTGCACGGCCTCGGACGATCAAGGCCGCTTGTTCCCGCTGCGCATGCCGCTGGCGGACCTCGGCGATCCGCCCGCCACGACGACCGTGTTTTCGGCCACGGGCATCCTGAACCAGGAAAACAGCAACACCAACGGCTACGAGCTGTTCGTGCAGGAAATCCGCCCGGAAGTCAGCCTCGGCCGGAGCGCGGCGGGCGGCATGGTCGTGAGTTTCTCGTCCGACTACGACGGCTACGTGGTGCAATATTCCGACGGCGGGTCGGGAAACTGGCAGGATTTGGATGTTACCCCGCGCCGGATGATCGTCGTGGAAGACGACGGCGTCGCGAGCAATCGGGAATACCGCCTGATCAAGAAAGACGAGTGAACCGCGGATTTTCACTGATCGAGCTGCTGGTCGCGTTGGCCGTGCTGGCGCTGCTGGCGGCGCTGTTCTGGCCGGCGAGCTTGGCGGCGGTGGAGCGCGGCCGCGTGGCCCGCGTGGTGTCCGACCTGCAAACGGTGGAGGTGGCGCTGGAGGCCTATCGGGCGGACCACGGCCATTATCCGCCGGTGGCGGTCTCCTGCGCCGCGGCGGACAAGGAACAAGTCCTGCAATTGCCGCGGGAACTGGCGGACGGCGGCTATCTGCCGAAGAACACGCGCTCGGCGACCTCAACGCTGCTGGAGGACCCGTTCCACTCCGGCAATACCTACAAATACGCCGCGCCGGAAACCTACTGGATGAACGGTTCGAAGCAGGACGACCGCTATCCGGTCTGGGTGCCCAGCGATTTTCCCTCCTGCCAGGCCGCGACGGGGAAAGCCGACGATTCGCCCAACTCCTCCTTGGCATGGGCGACGTGGAGCCAAGGGCCTCGCCCGGACCCGTTCAAGGCGTCGTACTACAAGGCGCCGCTGGCGGCTTCAACGTGGTACAAAAAAACGGGCGATTCCGGCGTCATCGGCCGCTACAAGCAGCGCGACGGCGCAACATGGTCCACGCTGCGCCCCATGCCGTAGGTTTTTTCCCGGGCGGGCCCCAGGCTTTCCGCGGGGCGCATCTGCGGTTGGGTGCAAGCTCGGGTCAACTTGAGCGCAGGCGCGCAGCGCCGGAGTCGAAAGTTCTCGGCCTCATCCCCATGGTCAGCCTGCGTGGCCAGGCCGAGATCCCTCGACAGGCTCGGGATGACAGCCACCAAGCTTTTGGGCTTATTCCTGATGGCGCGCACCGAATCGCAGATGCGCTCCATTTCGGAGATCTTCGAGATTGCGGCTTGAAGGCTGGGGCAGGGGAATGCTAGATTCTGAACCTTGCAAAGGCAGCATGGGATGGATTGGAAGTCGTTGACAGTAGTGACCGGCGGGGCTGGTTTCATCGGCCGCAATCTGGTGGCCGAATTGAACCGCCGCGGGGAGAAGAACATTCTGGTCGTGGACGATTTGGGGTCGGACGAGCGCTGGAAGAATCTGCGCGGCTTGGAGTTCGAGGATATTTGGCCCAGCGGGCGCTTTCGCGAGGCGTTTCGGTGCGATCAAGTGCCGGCGGCGAAGATCGTCTACCACATGGGGGCGTGCAGCAGCACGACGGAAACGAACGCCAACTATCTGCTGGACAACAACTACCAATATACGCGCGAATTGTGCGAATGGTGCCTCCGCCGCGAAGTCCGCTTTGTCTATGCCTCGAGCGCGGCGACCTACGGCGACGGTTCGCAGGGCTATTCCGATGCCGACGAGGCCACGCCGACCCTTGTGCCGCTCAACATGTACGGGATGTCGAAGCAGCTCTTCGACCTGTGGGCCTTGCGCCACGGGGTGCTGGGGCGGATTGCGGGGCTGAAGTATTTCAACGTCTACGGCCCAGGGGAAGACCACAAAGGCGACATGCGCTCGGTGGTGCACAAGGCCTACGGCCAAATCCGCGAGACGGGCGTCGTCAAGTTGTTCAAATCCTATCGGCAGGCGTACAAGAACGGGGAGCAGGTGCGGGATTTCGTGTTCGTGCAGGACGCGGCGGCCGTGACGCTGTTCTGTGGGGAAAACCATCGGGCCTCCGGCCTGTTCAACTGCGGCACGGGGCGGGCGCGGTCGTGGAACGATCTCGCCCAGGCCGTTTTCGCGGCCATGGGGCTGGAACCCCGGATCGAATACATCGACATGCCGCCGGCGTTGCAGGGCAAATACCAGTATTTCACGCAGGCGGAAATGGGCAAGCTGCGGGCGGCGGGCTACGATCGGCCGTTTACCGCGCTGGAAGACGGCATCCGCGCGTACGTGCAGGGCTATCTGGCGAAGAATTGAGCGGCGGGCGGACGAGATGGTCGACAATCCTTTTCCCAAGGCGCGGGTCAAGCCGGTGGTGGCCGGCGGCGTCCGGTTTGGCGGCGGCGCGCCGCTGGCGCTCATCGCCGGCCCGTGCGTGATCGAGAGCCGCGCCATGGCGTTCGAATTGGCGGGGCGGCTGGCGGCGCTGGCGCGCAAAGAGCGGATTCCGTTCGTCTTCAAGGCGTCCTACGACAAGGCCAACCGGACGAGCATCCGCGCTTTCCGCGGGCCGGGACTGGCGCAGGGGCTGGAGATTTTGGCGGGCATCAAGGAAAAGTACGGCGTACCGATCCTCGTGGACGTGCACCAGGTTTCCGAAGTGAAACCCGCCGCGGAAGTGGCCGACGTCCTGCAGCTGCCGGCGTTCCTGTGCCGCCAAACGGACTTGGCGGTGGCGTTGGGCGAAAGCGGCCGCGTGGTCAACGTCAAGAAAGGCCAATTCCTGGCGCCGTGGGACGTGCGCCACGTGGTCGAGAAGGTGGCCAGCACGGGCAACCGGAACATCCTGCTGACGGAACGCGGCGCGAGCTTCGGCTACAACAATCTCGTGGCGGATTTCCGCAGTCTGCTCCTGCTGCGCGCATTGGGCTATCCGACGGTGTTCGACGCGACCCACAGCGTCCAGCTGCCGGGCGGCCGCGGCGCGGGCACGGGGGGCGAAGGCAAATGGGCCCCGTATTTGTCGC
>JAKLIL010000190.1 GCA_022709625.1 Verrucomicrobiota bacterium | reverse complement strand
GTCCTCCAGCAAGGTACGGTGGTAGAACGACGCCAGGTCAGGCGAGGGCCACGCGCAGGAGGCCGGATCGGAATCGGAAGCCGGGTCCACGCGGGAAGCCTTTCGGAACCGCCGCCCGCCGTCCATCGCCACATCACCCTCGTGCCACATCACGCTGGCCGCCTCGCTCCCCAACACGGAATGTCAACGCACCACGCCGTTCCAAAACCGAACACGCGTTCCCACACATCCCCATGAACCGGCTCATCGGACGGAGGGGCGTGCTTGCTCACGCCCGCTTCCCGGCGCTGACGGAGCAGCGCCCTCCGCCAGGTCGATGGACCCAACACGTGATTCCTGAACCATCCCCCCTCTCTATGAAACTCCCTTCACCCGCCGCAGCGGCGCCCCTCCTTCACCCCCGGCACTCGTCCGGCTTGGTCGCCCGGGTCGCCCCGTGGTTCCTCCTCCTCCTGCTGCTGGTGCCGGCGCTGGTTTGGCTGCGCTACGCCCGGCGGCGGCAGGCGCCGCTGGCGTTCTCCGACGCCGACGCGCTGAACGACCTGCCCCGCTCGCCGTGGCTCGCCCTGCGGCATTTGCCCGCGGCGCTGCTGGCGGCCGGGTTGGCCTTCGTCGTGCTGGCCGCCGCGCGGCCGCAGCAGGGCCTGAGCGAATCGCGCGTCGAAACCGAGGGCGTGGACATCGTGCTGCTGGTGGACACGTCCACGTCCATGCGCGCCGAGGATTTTTCCACCGCGACAAAACGCATGGACCGCCTCGACGCCGCCAAATCGGTGCTGGCGCAGTTCATCCAGGCCCGCCGCGACGACCGCCTCGCCCTCGTGGCCTTCGCGGCCATGCCCTACGCCATTGCGCCGCTGACGACCGACCACGCCTGGCTGCTGCTGCAGATGGATCGCCTGCAGACCGGCATGCTGGAAGACGCCACCGCCATCGGCGACGCCATCGCGTCCGCCGTCAACCGCCTGCGGGATTCCGCGGCCAAGTCGAAAATCGTGATCCTGCTCACGGACGGCATCCACAACGCCGGCACCCTGGCCCCGCCGGACGCCGCCCAGGCCGCCGCCGCGCTCGGCATCAAGATCTACACCGTGGGCGCGGGCTCCGACCAGCCGCGCGCCCCGGGCATCTTCGGCCTCATGCAGGCCGGGACCGAGATCGACGAAGCCGCGTTGAAGAAAATCGCCGAGATCACCAAGGCCAAGTATTTCCGCGCCACCGATCTCGCCCGCCTCGAGGAAATATACCGGCAGATCGACGAACTCGAAAAAACGACAATCGAACTCGACCAGTATACCCGCTACGAGGAGGCCTTCGCGCCATTCCTCCTGATCGGCATCGCGTGCCTGGCGCTGGAGACGCTGCTGGGCTTCACCCGGCTCGGGAGGCTGCCGTGAAGTGGGGCCACCTCGAGCTGCTGTACTGGCTGCCGCTGGCGCTGCCGCTGGCGTGGCTGCTGTTCGCCCTGTTGCGGCGGCGGCGCAGCGCGATCGCCAAACTGGTCGATCCGGCGCTGCTGGGCGAACTCGCGCCGAACTGGCATCCCGCGCGCGCGAAGTCGCGGCTCTGGCTGCGGCTTCTGGCCCTGGCCCTGCTCGTCGTCGCGCTGGCCCGCCCGCAATGGGGTTTCCACTGGGAGGACGTCCGCCGCAAGGGGCTGGATCTGATGATCGTGCTCGACACCTCGCGCTCGATGATGGCCGCGGACATCAAGCCGTCGCGGCTGCAGCAGGCGAAGTGGGGCGTGCGCGATCTGCTGCGCCACCTGCGGGGCGACCGCGTCGGTCTCGTGCCGTTTGCCGGTTCCTCGCTCCTGCAATGCCCGCTGACGATCGACTACGCCGCGTTCACCATGACGCTCGACGACCTCTATGTCGGGATCATCCCGCGCGGCGGGACCGCGATCGAACAGGCCCTGCGCACCGCCATCCAGTCGTTCCCGGCCGAGAGCTCCGCCGACCGCGTCGTCCTGCTCGTCACCGACGGCGAAGACCACGAGGGCGATCCGCTCCGGCTCCTGCCCGAGCTGAAGGAAAACGGCATCCGCGTCTACACCATCGGCATCGGCACGCTGGAAGGCGAGATGGTTCCCGGCGCGGACGGCCAGGGCGCCTATTTCAAGGACCGGCAGGGACAGATCGTCAAAACATCGCTGCAGGAAGACGTGCTCCAGAAGCTCGCGCTCGGCACGGGCGGCACCTACGTTCGTTCGGCCCCCGGCGACCTCGGCCTTGAACGCGTGTTCAACGAAAGCATCGCCAGCCTCAAGCGCTCGGAGCAGGAAAGCCGCACCGCCAAAATCTACGAAGAGCGCTTCGCGTGGGCCATCGCCGCCGCGCTGCTGCTGCTGGCGGGAGAAGCCCTGCTGTCCGACCGGAGAAAATCTCCTGCGGAGGCCGACGCATGAAAAATTTCAATATCCAATATCCAATATCCAATATCCACTGTTCAAGTGAACAGCCGTGGAGGGATCAGTCCAATGAATTAATGTATTGGCGACCCGACGCCCTCGTTGGGTGGCTGTTGGTCTGCCTGCTATGTGCGCTTCCGGTCGGGGCTGCCGAGCCCGGCGCCCGTGCATCGTTCGACGCGGGCCTGCAGGCCTTCGCCGCGAGCAACTATCCCGCCGCCAGCAACGCGTTTCTAGAAGCGGCGACGGCCGCGCCCGCCGAAAAACTCGATCCCGCCGCGGCGTTCTACAACGCGGGGCTGGCGGCCTATGCCGGCGGTGATCTGAAGGCGGCCGCCGATTCCTTTGCCCGCGCCGCGGCAGGCGCCGACCTCGCCTTGCAGGCCAAGGCCTACTACAACCGCGGCAATGCGCTCTTCCACCAGGCCGGCGATCCCGCCGCCGCGCTGTCCGCCGCAACGGCTCCGGCCATGTCCACGCAGGCGTTGGATTCCGCCGCGGCGTCCGTCGGGGAAGCTGTCCAGATGTACGAAAACGCCATTGCGCTCGATCCGAAGGACGTCGATGCCAAGGCCAACTACGAACTCGCCGTCCTGAAGCAGCAGCAGCTCCAGCAGCAGAAACAGCAACAGCAGCAGGACCAGCAAAAGCAAGACCAGCAGAAGCAGGACCAACAAAACCAGCAGGACCAAAACCAGCAGAAACAGGAGGACAAACAGGACCAGCAGAAAGACCAACAACAACAGCAAGAACAGCAACAGGCCGAGCAAGAGCCTCAGCCGCATCCCCAAGCGCAAGACAACCAGCAAAAGCCGGAGGAACAGATCAAGGAAGAGAAACCATCCGAAGAGATGACGCCCGAGGAAGCCGCGATGATGCTCGACGCCATGAAAGCGAAGGAGCAATCCCAGCGCGACCAATTGCACCCCTTCTTCGGGCGTCCCGTCCCCGTCGAAAAAGACTGGTAGATGCCTCCCTGGCCGCTAGAGTACGAACCATGAATCTCCGGGTCCATCCAGCGAAAATCCCGATGGGCGCCATATTGGCGCTTGTTTTCGCGTGCGGGCAGGCCGCCCGCGCCACGGACGTGACCTTCGACGTGCAGCCGCGCCTGCTGACCCTTGGGGAAACCGCCCAAGCCACCCTCGTCTTCCACGGGGCACGCTCCGCCCCCCACATCGAATTTCCGAACATCCCTGGCCTGCAGATCACGGGCACGGGCCAACAGATGCAATTCGGCACCGGAGGATCGCAGGTCACCTTGACCTACAATCTGTTTCCCCAGAAACCCGGCACGCACGTCATCGGACCCTACACCCTCGACTACAACGGGGAGAAAATCCAGATTCCGGCCGTTTCCCTCGAAGTGCGGGCGCCGAGCGCTGCCGCCGGCGGCGGCAGCGGCGAAATGCTGTTCGCCCGCCTCGACCTGCCGGCCCAGCCGCCCTACGTCCACCAGACCTTCGACCTCGTGCTTGGCCTCTATGCCCTCCCAACCGTCGAAATGACCCGCGATGTCAACCTGCTGGGCGGCTTTCCCGAATCCGGATTCGTGATCGGCGGGTTCGAGGAGCTGCAAACGACCCGCGCGGAAGTCGACGGCCAATTGTATAACGTGCGCCGTTTCCGGGCCAAAGCCCGGGCACTGACCGCCGGCGATTTCACCCTGCAGCCCGCGCTGCGCGTAGGAGTCGTCGACCGCAACCAACCGCGCCGGCGCGATCCCTTCGGCGGTTTTTTCAACGATCCGTTCTTTGGCGGTCCGGCCGCCTCGCCCGTCAACCTGGCGGTTGCGCCGACCACCTTGGCGATCCGGTCGATTCCCGAAGAAGGACGGCCGGCGGACTTCGGCGGCGCCGTGGGCCAGTTCGCCCTCGCGATGGACGTGCGTCCGCGGGAACTGAAGGTCGGCGAGCCCATTACCGTCAGCTTGCGACTGCAGGGCACCGGCAACATCGCCGCCGCCATGCCGCCGGCCTACCGCGACAGCGACGCGTTCAAGGCCTACGAAACGCG
>JAKLIL010000019.1 GCA_022709625.1 Verrucomicrobiota bacterium | reverse complement strand
ACCCACGACAGCCACCTTGGCAAGGTGGCGCTCTACCACTGAGCTACGCTCGCCCTTCTCGGGACATGCGGAATCTACCATATGCCTCCCCGCGCGCAATCCATTTTTTC
Source organism: Verrucomicrobiota bacterium (assembly GCA_022709625.1). Classification (GTDB taxonomy): domain Bacteria; phylum Verrucomicrobiota; class Kiritimatiellia; order CAIQIC01; family Lenti-01; genus Lenti-01. Next base: position 12,009 of record JAKLIL010000019.1, on the reverse strand, counting down.
GGCCCCGCCGGGGCGTCGGCCCGGGACGGCGGCTAGAAAATCGGGACGTTGCGGGCCACCATGTCGGCCACGATCTGCTCCATGGAATAGAGCCCGGGCGGCTTGTCCGCCAGCCACAGGGCGGCGAAGATCGCGCCCTGCCCGAATGCCGCGCGGCTGATGCTTTCGTGCACCAGCCGAATGGTCTGGTTCGGCAAGCCGAACACGACTTCGTGCCGGCCGACGATGCCGCCGACGCGGATCGAATTGACGTGCCGCGTTTTCTCCAGCCCCAGCACCTGCGCGATCTTGAGCGCGGTGCCGGACACCTCCTGCTTGTCCCGGAAGTGCTCTTCGACGATCTCGACGTCGGCGTGCGGGGCGATCTTCTGCAGGACCTGGGACGCCACCAGCAGGAAATTGATGCCCAAGGTGATGTTCGGCGAATACAGCACAGCCGTCTTGGCCGACAGCTCCTTCAGCGCGGCGAGATCCTCCGGTTCGTACTTGGAGATGGCGCTGACGATCCGCACCCCCGCGTCCGGGGCGTCCCGATAGCTGCGATAGCCGGCGGCGCTAGAGAAATCAATCAGGACGTCCACCGGGTGCTTGGCGAAAAACCGGGGCCCCAGTTTTCCCACGGCATGGATGGGCCCGGTCTTCGTCTCGTAGCCGAGCCGGCGACTGGCATAGCGTTCGGCGAACTTGCGGGTGCGCTTGACCACCCAGCCCAGCTCGAACCGGTCGTCCTTGAGGAATTCGTTGGCCACCAGCTTGCCGGTCTTGCCGAAACCGAAAAGCCCGATGCGGATTTTCCTCATTTTGCCTCCTTTCCGCGGCCAAGCCCCCCCCGCCCCGCCGCCACGCCTGATTTAAACGGTATTTTTGCCGCAAATCGCTCGGCGGACAAGCCAATTCCACCATTCCGGCTTGCTTTGGGCCAGGCGGTCGGCTTGAATCGCGAACAACGTGCCCTCCGCACAGAAAGCCAAGCCAACATGAAAAAAACCGCCTCGTTCCTTGCCGCCTTGCTGACCATGGGATACCTCCACGTATTCGCCGCCGAGCTCGGCCTCGGCGATCCCGCGCCGGAACTGAAGGCGGCACAGTGGGTCAAGGGCGGGCCCGTGGAGAGCCTCGAGCCGGCCAAGACCTACGTCGTGGAATTCTGGGCGACCTGGTGCGGCCCGTGCCGGTCCACCATTCCCCACCTGACGGAAATGGCGAAAGAATTTACCGACGTGACCTTCATCGGCATGAACGTGTGGGAGCGGGGCGACAATCCCGCCGAGAAGGTGGCCAAATTCGTGGCGGACATGGGCGAAAAAATGGATTACGCGGTCGCCATGGACACGACCGAGAAGTTCATGGCGGAAAACTGGATGAAAGCGGCCGGCCAAAACGGCATCCCGGCGGCGTTCGTCGTGAACAAGGGCCAAATCGTCTGGATTGGCCATCCCATGGGGGGGCTGAAAGAGACGCTCCAGGAAATCCAGGCGGGCACATTCGACGTCGAGAAAGCCAAACGCCGGAGCGAGGCCGAGAAGCGGGTCGAGGCGTTCTACATGAAGGCCGCCGAGGGCGCCACCGACGAAGAACTGGCCGAAGAAGGCCAGGCGCTGGAAGCCCTCGACGCTGAACTCGGCGGGCTGGGATCCGACGGCAAACCTTTCGTCGCGAAAAAAGCCATCCAACAAGTGCGTTTCGGCATGGCCATGGAAGAGTACCAGAAGGCGTTTACGAAGGAGGCTGGTGAGGAGGAAATCGCCCGCCTGGAGGCGGCCGCCCGCGCCGCCGCCCCGGCAGATGTTGATTTCGACCACATCAAGCAGCAGATGGCGGCATACATTGCCGAGCGCCAAGATCAGCGCAAGCTGGGTAATTTATTGGACCGCTATTATGCCGCCACGGGGGAAACTGGCAATCCGGAGCAGGCCGCCGAATTGGCCGGGCAGATAGAGGCTCTCGACATCCAAACCCCCGAAATCCTCAATGAAATCGCCTGGGATATCCTGACTGATGCCAAGGTCAAGCAACGCGATCTGCCGTTGGCCATGCGGCTCGCCAAGCGGGCGCTGGATGCCTCTCAAGGCAAGGACGCCAACATCCTCGACACCTATGCGCGGGCCCTGTTCGACGCCGGCAACATTGCCGACGCGATCGAATACCAGAAGAAAGCCGTCGCCGCCAATCCGGAGGACGCGGGCATGAAGGCGACGCTGGAACGGTATTTGGCGGCTCCGGCCCCTGCCGCCGCGCCCGCGGAATAGTTCTGCGCCGCATGCCCCAAACCAGCCGCCGGATCGGACGCTTCACGGAATCGGTCATCCGCCGCATGACGCGGGTGGCCATGGAGTGCGGCGCGGTCAACCTGTCGCAGGGCTTTCCCGACTTCGACCCGCCGGAGGAGTTGCGCGCGGCGTTGGAAAAAACCGCGCACGCCGGCCCCCACCAGTATGCCGTCACGTGGGGCGCGGCGAACTTCCGGCAGGCGCTGGCGCGCAAGCAAAGCCGTTTCACCGGCTTGGCCATCGACCCCGACGCCCATGTCGTCGTGACCTGCGGCAGTACCGAAGCGATGATGGCCGCCATGATGACGGCGTGCAACCCCGGCAACAAGGTCGTGGTCTTTTCGCCGTTCTACGAAAACTACGTCGCCGACACGATCCTTTCCGGCGCGGAGCCGATCTACGTCCCGCTGCGGCCGCCGGACTTCGCGTTCGATCCCGCCGAGCTGCGCCGCGCCTTCGAGCAGCGCCCCAAGGCGCTCATCCTCTGCAATCCCTCGAATCCGACCGGCAAGGTCTTCGCGCGGGACGAACTGCTGCAGATCGCCGCGCTGGCCGAGGAGTTCGACGCCTTCGTCATCACCGACGAGGTCTATGAGCACATCGTCTACGCCCCGCATCGGCACGTCTACTTTTCCGCCCTGCCGGGCATGTTCGACCGGACGGTTTCGTGCAGTTCGCTCTCGAAGACCTATTCCATCACGGGCTGGCGGCTGGGCTACGTGATTGCCCCGCCCGCGTTCATCGACGGCGCGCGCAAGGTGCACGACTTCCTGACCGTCGGCGCCGCCGCCCCGCTGCAGGAGGCCGCCATCGCCGGGCTGGAGATGCCGGACTCGTATTACGCTTCCCTCGTTGCGCTCTACACGCGCAAGCGCGACCTGTTTCTCAGTGGCTTGCGGGATGCCGGGCTGACCTTCACCGAACCCGAAGGCGCCTACTACGTCATGGTGGATGTCGCTGAATTCGGCGTGACGGACGACACGGCGTTTTGCGAGTGGCTTGCCCGCGAAGTCGGCGTGGCGGCCGTCCCCGGGTCCAGTTTTTTCCGCGAGCCGGTGAACCACCTGATCCGATTCCACTTCGCCAAGCGCGAGGACACGCTTGCCGAAGCCGTCCGCCGCCTTGCCCGCCTGCGGGAAAAGGCCAAGGCGCGCGGCTGATTGTTTCCACGCCATGGAAAGCGGTTTTTCCCGGCGTGGAGAATCCCCTTCCAAGGCCCGGAGCAGCCTACTCCCCGCTCACGGCGTCCAAGGCATGAGCACGCGGTAGAACCGGCTGGCGGGCAGGCTGGTGTCGATCTGCCAGTTGGACGGGCCGATGACGTGCGGACCCACGTTCGACCACACTTGACCCGCGCCGTTGGTCAGATCCACCGTGGACTGGAGCTGGTAGTGCAGGCCGGCATCCGCCGACGCCCACCAAACGGCCGCAGTACTGGCCGATACCCGCAGGATGTTCGTGACGGCCAGGTTGCCGCTGGCGTTCCGCGGCTGGTAGATGGCGACGAGGTAGTCTTCGACTTCGCCGTCCTGCGCCGCGCCCGCCGGCGCGAGGCCGCCGGCGCTGCTCAGCCGGAAGCGCGCGAACGTCGGACCGAGCACGGCGCCGATGGGCACGTTGAAGCAGACGTTGCTGTTGACGCCCGGCACCAGCACGAGGCCATTCAACACCTGTTCGGCCGGGCCCCAGACGCCGTCGGCGTTGAAATCCACCCAGGCGTCGAGCTTGCCGCCGGCGGGACCGGAAGAGAGAAACACGTCCAGGCACCCTTGGCGGCCGATCAGGATCTGGTTGGTGAAAACCACGCCGTCCTCGTCGTCGATGCCCAGCGGTGGATTCACGTCATCGCCGGTGGCGGCGGCATTCGGCTGGCCATCGGCCTCGGCATCGATCTGCCGGCCCAGCGAGAAACCCGGGATGACGCCATGCCGCGCGCCGTTGCCGGGACGCCGCGTCGGATAGGTTGGATCCGGGGCGTCGCCAAAGTCGAGTTCCTCTTCCATCGCGTAGTCGGCGACGATGTAGTCTTCGGTTTCACCCAGCTGGTAGCCTGTCGACGGCCCATCGCCGCCGGCGCCGCCGAAGCCCAGCGGCCCAGGCCAAACCTGTTCCGCGAGCGTGATGCGCATCCAGAGGGGTTGGACTCCGCCGGCGGGATGCCAACACATGAACGCAGGCGTCTGCTGGGGGATCGGGCTGGGCATCGGCGCGAGCGCCAGCATCTGGTTCTGCACCGCCCATTCCGGCACGACCGTGCCGTCGGGACAATTCAGGAGGTCGTTCCAGTCGCCGTCCCGGTTCCAGTCGAACCAGACGTTGACGTAGACCGGGGCAGGCGGCGGCGCCACGGGCCAGAGCCAATACGTGAACCGGGTGGACCGGCAGTGCGGCAGGACCAGCGGGAATTGCACGCCATCGTCCTGACCATCCTGGTCGGGAGTATCGGTGGCGGGCAGGATGTTGTTGACGCCGTCGGCGTCGACGCCGACGTCGGCCTCGTTCTCGAAGGTAACCGCGCCGCCGAGAAACACCCCATTAGCCGGATTGAAGTGGATCGGCCCAAACGGCGGGGAGCCGAGCTGGTACACGGTGGGATAGGCCGCCGGGAGCAACGGCGGCAATCCGCCGGGATAGACGGTCATCGGCAGGCCCAGCGAGTTGCTGCTGTCCGGGGCATCGCCCAGGTCGGCTTCGGGTTTGGGCAGTTCCGCGATGGCGACAACATAGTCCTCCACCTCTCCGTCCGGGGCCAGGCCGGTGTCGGCCAGCGGGACCTGCCAGGTCGTGTACCGGAAACGCATGAAGGTATTGCCCACGGCGGCGGTGCCGGGAATGGCGAAAGCGAACGTGTTCGTGCCCGCCACCACGTTATTGGTGGCGAAGACGTTCTCGCCCGCATCCAACCAATCGCCGTCGGCGTTGAAATCGATCCAGACCGACAGATAGCCGGCGGCCGAGCAGATCACGTCGAAGGTGGCCGACCCGCCCACGTACATGGACGACGTGAAATTCACGCCCTCCTCGTCGTCGGCGTTGTTGTAGTCGTCGCCGGTGGCGGTGGCGTCGGGCTGGCCGTCGGCCTCGGGGTCCACCAGATTGCCCATCCAGACACCGGTCACGATGACGTGGCGCGCGCCGTTGTTGGCCAGCAGGGTCGGATACGGCTGGTCCGGCGCGTCGCCGAAGTCCAGGTCCGGTTCTTCGCCCGCGACGCCGGTCAGCGCAAAGGCCAGATCCATGGAGTCCGGCGCCAGCGGGTGATCGCCGCCGTAGCGGAGTTCCCGCCAGATCGGAACGCCGGAACTTTCATCCAGCCAGCAGGCGTCGTCGTTCCAATGTTCCAGCGAACTCTTCCACCCCAGTTGGAATCCGCCGGGTTCCAGTTGGTCGTATTTGATCCCGAGCCAGTAGACGAGCCCTTCCGTCTGGACGAATTCCTCGCCCGCAGGCATGTAGAAATCGAACTGGTAGATCCGGCTGTCGCCGGCGGGAATCCAGAACGCCTGCGGGGGATTGTGCCACCACTCCGGCGTGCCGGCGGAAATCAGGCCGGCCTGATAGGTGCCCGGCGCGAACTTCCGGGACCACAGGAGTTCGCCGGGATGGCTGTGGTTCTGGCCGGCCGCCGGGACGTCCTTGTAGATGAACAAGGAGAAAGTCATGTTCGTGAGATATGCCGGGACCATGTCATCAAAGAACGAAGTCCAGACGTGGACGTCGGTGATGGGCCCGGACATCGTACAGCGGAAATCGTCCGCCAGATGCACGATCGAATTGTCCACGTCCACGCCGTTGGAGGTCGCATCCGGCCGTTGGAGCCATTTGACGGGGACGAGCGGAATCTCATAGTCCTCGACTTCCCCGTCGGGGGCCGGTCCTTGCTCGGTCAAGCCCCGCGCCGTGCTCAGGCGGCAACGGACGAAGGTCGAGGTTGCGGCGGTGATTGCGCCGGGCGTGAAGGGATACCACTGGATGCCGTTGACCACTCCGTTGTCGGCGACCGCTTGTTCGCCCGCATCGGTCCAATCGCCGTCGCCGTTGTAATCGATCCACATGCTGAAATAGGCGGAGACCCCGGCGGGGACGGTGGCCACCACCTGCACGCGGCTGGGCACGCCGGAAAAGAGCGCGGTCGGGAACGTGACGCCGTCTTCGTCGTCGAGACCGACGGGCGGATTGTTGTCGTCCCCCAGCGCCTGGGGATCCGGCTGGCCGTCCTGTTCGGCATCCACTAGATTGCCCAGGCAGAAGCCCGGCACGATGACGTGATTGGCGCCGTTGTTGGCCAAGAGCGTTGGATATCTGGGCGCCGCGACCGCATCCGGCGCATCGCCGAAGTCGAGGTCGGGTTCCTGGGCCGCGTTCACTTGCAGGAGGTAGTCTTCGGTTTCGCCGTCCTCGAAGATGCCGGAACCGTCCCACGCCTGGGTCGGGACGGGAATTTCGGTGATCGTGAAACGGGCCCAGACATAGCCTGGATTGGGACCGATCCGGAAGGACGGCGGGGGCGGCAGCAACGCCGACAGCGGCCCGCTGAAGCCGATGGGGACCTGGCAATTGACAAGAACATGCTCAGGCGCACTGCCCCCGGGACAAGTGGAGACTCCGCCCCAGATGCCGTTCTGGTCCCAGTCCATGAGCATGTTCACGTACCCGGCGACGGGCATGCCGTTGACGACGAAGATGTCCACGTCCGTGCCCCACGTGGCGGTTTGACAGACCGTTCCCAGCGCCGTTCCCGAAGCGGAGCCGGGGCAGGTCGCCACCACTTCGGCACCGACCGGGCCCGTGATGGTGTAGGAAGTGGGCCCCAGCAACCCGGCGTCGCCGTCGGCAAAACATTCATCCAGGTCGTACGTGGGGTTGAACACGGGACAGATTCCGGCGTTGCCGTCGGCCTCCGCATCCCATGCCGGCCCCGGGCCCATTCCGAAGCGCGCCCAGCCCAAGCCATGCTGGATCCAGGCCGCCGGACCAACGGTCATGCAGGTTGGAAACTGGCCAAGCGTCGGTGTGCCGGGATAGGCCAGCGCGCCTTCCGGCGCGTCGCCGAAGTCGAGGTCGGCCTGTTCCTGCCGGATTTCCACCAGGTAGTCCTCGACTTCGCCGTCCGGGGCCAGGCCGACGTAGGACAAGGCCTCGGGATTGGTGGTGAAGCGGAAGCGGGCGTAGGCGTTGCCGCCCGCCGCGCTGGCCGGCACCGTGAACGACTGGCTGGAAGTGCCCGCGGGAACCGTGACCCCGGAGAGGATCTCGTCTTCCGGCTGGGCCCACGAATTGTCGGCGCCGAAATCGATCCAGGCCCAGAGGCTTCCACTGACCGCACACGTCACGTCCACCGTGGCGGTATTGCCCGCCACCAGAGGAGTGGCAAAGGTCACGCCGTCCTCGTCGGCGAGATTGTCGAGATCGTCGCCGTCGGCATTGACGCTCGGCCGGCCGTTGGCTTCGGCATCGAGCAGGGCGCCCAGGTAGACCGCCGGATCGATCGCGTGCCGCGCGCCGTTGGGCAACACGGTGGGATAAGGAGTTGGCGCGTCGCCGAAGTCGTACGGGTCACCTTCCTGGATTTCGACCAGGTAGTCCTCGACTTCGCCGTCCGGGGCGAGGCCAGCGTAAGTCAACACCGCCTGTTCGTCGGTCGAGAACCGGAACCGGGCATATGTGTTTCCGATGGCGGCGCCGCCTGGTACATCAAATGTGATCTGGTTGATCCCAAAGATGGCCTCTTTCGCGCTGGCCACGTTCTCGCCGGGATCATCCCAATCCCCGTCGGCATTGAAATCAACCCAGGCGGAGAGGAATCCGCCCGGGGGGTAACTCACTTCCACGTTCACGGACGCCGACTCGCCCGCGGTCAGCGCCATGAAGAAGGTCACGCCGTCCTCGTCAGCCACGTCAGCGGTATCGTCTCCGTCGGCGTTGGCGGTCGGCTGCCCGTCGGTTTCGACGTCCAGGCCATTCATCTGGATGCCAGGAACATAAACATGTCGGGCGCCATCGTTGACCAGCAGGGTCGGGTAAACTCCGGCATCCGCGCTGTCTGGCGCATCGCCGAAATCAAGGCTCTGCAAGTCCGGAACGTCGTGGAAGACGGAGACGTTGCTGAAACGCAGGGGGGGCTCTACCTGCTGGTCCCCTTTGTCCACCGCCACATCGTCAATCCAAGTGCTGATCTTCAGGGAGGTGGCGCGGTTCAGGAAGATGTCGGCGCCCGTGTTATAGGAAGCTTCGAGGGTCGCGTAGCGCGGATCGGTGCTAGGCAGACCGGCCGGAACGGTAAATGCGAGTATATCAGAGGCGGTCTCGCCGGGTCCGATGTTCCCGAAATTCCAGACCGGCACGTAAAAACCGCCTTCTGGACTCCAACAGTACCACGCCGTTTGGTGTTCGTTGGCCGCCACGATCCAGGGGATGGCATCGCGGTAAGGAGGGACAAACGCCGCCGGCACGTTCCCCGCGTCCGCGATCGCGAATTCCACCGCCAGCTTGGTGTTCAGCATGCGGCCGACGTAGGAACCCACCTGCTCGCGGGATTCGCCGTGGCTGTTGCTGCCGGCGTACGCGGTTTGGCTCTCCGCCAAATTGTTGCTGATGCTGGCCTGGACCACAAAGGAAGTGATGGGATCGCCCGGCACGCCCGGACCGAACAAGTATTCAACGTAGACAACCTGCCCTTGAATGCAGAATTCGCCCGCATTCCCGCCGCCGGCAGCAAAGGTATTGTCGTGGAATTCATGGGTGCAGTTGGTTTGCCCCCCTTGCGAATCCTGAAACCACTGGCCGTTCAGCGCGGGCGGATCGACCGGCGGGCCGGTCAGCTGTTCCAGCGGCACCACGGGCGGCTTCGTCACCGGCAACGAGGGCCCGGCCAGCGCCGCCAGAACCAGATAACCGAAAACTCCCGCGCACAACCCCAAGACCGCCCGCTTCGTTTTCATGACGACCGCTCCTTCTTGCGGAAAGAGGCGCTTGCCGCCGAGCCGAGCGGGCGCCCACCCAACAAGGCCCTGGTTGGGAGCGTCTCCCACCGCGCTTTTAGCGTAGGAACGGGGGTTCGGCGTGTCAACGGCGGAAACATTAGGATTGCGTTCAAACCGGCGGCGCGGCCGATATATTTCACTGCCATCCAAGCCGTCCCCGGTTGGGAACGGCCCGGACGGATTTTCGGGGTTCGGGAGGGGATTACGGCGGCGGCGGGGCAAACGGCGCCACTACGCGGTAGAACTTGATCGCCTCCGCCGCGTTGGTGTCGCTTTGCATGTAGGGTGGCGCGCCCACCGCTGGCCCAAACGCCCGCCACGGCGGACTGGAGGTGTCCAAGAGGTTGGTGGCGTATTGCGTTTCGTAGGTCACGTTGCTCTCCCACAGCCACCACACATCCATCTGGTTCGTGGCTGCATGAACCAGGTTGGTGATGACCACGTTGGTGGCCGGCCCCGGCTGGTAGACCGTGACGGAGTAGTCTTCGACTTCGCCGTCGGTCGCCAAGCCGTTGTAGCCAAGCCCCCGGTAGCTGCAGAACCGGACGCGGCCGAAGGTGGCGCCCAACTTGGCGGTGGCGGGAGCCGCCAATCCGACCGAGTTGGCGCCGGGCACGAGGGCGGCATCGACGACGATCTGTTCGCCGGCATCGGCCCAACTGCCGTTCTGGTCGAAATCGACCCAGACATTGAGGAAGCCATTGGTGGACGCCGTCGCCACGACGGTGCGGCTGGCGCCCTGCACGAGAACGCCCGCGCCCGGCAGCACGTCTTCGTCGTCGGTTTTGCCGACGTCGTCGCCGTCCGCCGCGGCCGTCGGCTGGCCATCGGGTTCGTCGTCGGGCGCGGCGGCGCCCAGCCAGTAGGCCGAAGGCATGCGGTGCCGCGCGCCGTCGCTGGCCAGCAGCGTGGGATAGGCCGGATCGGGAGCGTCGCCGAAGTCCAGCACCTCGAGGCGGACCTCGTAATCCTCCACTTCGCCGTTCGGTTCCCAGCCGACGAAGCTTGGCGGCGTGGGCGCATGGGTGGTGAAGCGCCAGCGGGAATGCGGCCCGCCGCCCCGGGTGGCGGGATACGGCGGCACCGCGAGCATCAGCGAATTGAAGCCGGCGGCGAGCGGCTGGTTTACGAATACCTGTTCGCCGGGATCGCTCCAGGTGCCGTTGGCGTTGAAATCGATCCAGGCGTTCAGATGGCCGGCAACGGACGCGGTCACGAACACGCGCACCGTCGAACCCGCTACCAGCGTGGGCGGCAGGGACACGCCGTCCTCGTCGTCGAGCGCCATCGGCGGGTTGAGATCGTCGCCGTCGGCGTTGAGGGTCGGCTGGCCGTTGATTTCGGCGTCGATGCGGCTGCCGAGGTAGACGCCCGGCACGATGGCGTGCCGCGCGCCGTTGTGGGCGAGCAGCGTGGGATAGCCCATGGCCGTCGGCAGGTCCTGGGCATCGCCGAAATCCATGGATACCTGTTCGCGCTCGATGGCCACGAGGTAGTCTTCCACTTCGCCGTCCGGAGCCAGGCCGGTATCGAGCAGCGGCGTCTGCTGCGTCGTGAACCGGAACCGCATGAAGGTGTTGGTGATGGCCGCGCTCCCCGGGACGGTGAACGACAACGTGTTCGTGCCCGCGCCAACGGCTTGGACGCTGAAGATCGTTTCCCCGCCGTCGCGCCAATCGCCGTCGGCGTTGAAATCGATCCAGACCGACAGGAATCCGTTCACCGAGCAAATGGCCTGGAACTTGGCCGTACCGCCCACGTACAGCGGCGAAGAAAAAACGATGCCGTCCTCGTCGTCCGGACCGCTGGGCGGATTGAGGTCGTCGCCGGTGGCGGTCGCGTCGGGCTGGCCGTCGAATTCGACGTCGGCAACGCTGCCGAGGCAGACGCCGGACACGACGACGTGGCAGGCGCCGGAACTGGCCACCAGGGTCGGATAGGTTGGATCCGGCGCGTCACCGAAATCCAAGGCGGCGCCGACGTCGACCGCGTGGTCTTCCACCTCGCCATCGGCCGCCGGCCCCGTGGGCGCCAGGTTGCCCTGCAGCGAATGGATGCGGAACCGCGCGAACGTCCGACCCGCGAACGGCGCCGGCGGCACGATCGGCAACACGTGCGTTCCGGGCGGCAGGAACCCGCCGAAAATGCGTTCCGCCGGCTCGTCCCAAGCGCCGTTGTGGTTCCAGTCGATCCACGCGTCCACCCAGCCGCCTACCCCGCCGCCGACCTGCACGGTGGCGCTGCCCGGCTGGCCGACCGTCAACGCGGAAAAAACCACGCCGTCTTCGTCGTCGTTCGGCACCGGCTTGGCGATGTCGTTGTCGTCGCCCAGAGCCACCGGTTCGGGCTGGCCGTCCGCGTCGGGATCCGGCCCGTCGGACGCATCCCCGAACCAAGGGGCGCCCGGAACCAGCAGGTGCCGCGCGCCATTGGCGGCGAACAAGGTCGGGTACGGCCGCGGCGCGTCGCCGAAATCCACCGCTTCCTCGGTCTGGATTTCGGCAACGTGGTCTTCCACTTCGCCGTCGTCGGCCTGGCCGGTCGGGCCAAAACCGCCTTGCATGGAATTGATGCGGAACCGCGCAACGGTCTTGCCGGCCTGGGCCGGCGCCGGCAGCGTTACCGTCTGCGGGCCGGCCAAGTAGGAACCGCCGACGATCCGTTCGGCTGGTTCTTCCCAGGTGCCGTTCATGTTCCAGTCGACCCAGGCATCCACGTAGGCGGCCCCCGAACCAACGCCGTTGACTTCAAACGTC
>JAKLIL010000189.1 GCA_022709625.1 Verrucomicrobiota bacterium | reverse complement strand
ATGGCGGGCAAAAAAGCGCTGGCCTTTCCCGGTCAGGATGAAGCGATGCAACTGGCGCGCCCCCAGGCCGTCCAACAGCAGCAGGACCACCTTCCGGTAAGGCCGAATCTCGGCGGGAGAAAGGCCGGCCAGAGCGGGGTGGGGCGACTTGCCGCCGCGGCCGCGGACGATGGAGGTCATGAGGTTGAGAATGCCGCCGCCCGAATAGTTGGGGCGGGGCAGATCGCGGAAACGCAGAGGCGTGGTCATGATGCCCGGAAGTGTAGCCTGCCCAACGAAGCTGGCCAAGCCCAAGTGTGCGCGGAGGAAATTCCTCGCCCCTTGCCAGCGCCCCGCGGATAGGATTAAATGCCGCGCATCATGAATTGCGACGGCTCGTGGGTGGAAGTGGATTTGGCGCGGCTGCGCGGCAACGCGGGGGCCGTCCGGGATTCGTTGGCCGGCGCGGATCTGATCGCCGTCATCAAGGCCGATGCCTACGGCCACGGGCTGGAAGCGGTGGCGGCCGCGCTGGCGCGCGGCGGCGTGAAGCGCTTTGCGGTAGCCTATCCGGCCGAGGCCGCCGCGGTACGCGGCGCGGCCCCGCAGGCCGAACTGATTCTGGTGCTGGGAGCGGCCTGTCCCGCCGAAGTGCCCCGCATGGTGCGCGAACGAATCACGCCGGTCGTGGTTTCGGCGGCGCATGCCCAAGCCCTCGACGCGGCCGCGCAGGCTGCGGGCTTGCGGCTGGGCGTTCACGTGAAACTCGACACGGGCATGGGCCGGCTCGGCTTCGTTTGCCCGGCCGAAACCGCCCAGGCCGCCGCCATCTGCCGCTTGCCGGGGCTGGACGTACAGGGGGTATGCACCCATTTTGCAATGGTCGAACCGGAGAAAAAACCCGGGGCGGCGCGGGGCCAGGTCGATAAATTCAAGCAAGCGGTGTCGGCCATCGAGGCCGCGGCGGGCCGCCGGTTGTTCCGGCACATGTCGAGCAGCCGCGCGGCGCTCTTGCTGCCGGACTGCGACCACGATGCCGTGCGCGTCGGTATTTCGCTCTACGGCTACGGCGCGGCGGAACCGGACAAGCGGTTCGCGACCGCACCGGTGCTGCAATGGAAGTCGTGCGTTTTGCAGGTGAAAACCGTTCCGGCCGGCTTCGCGGTGGGCTACTACGCCAGCTACAAGACGGCGGCGCCGACCGATCTGGCGACCATCAGTTGCGGCTATACCGACGGCTACCAGCGCCATCTCGGCAACAAGGGGCACGTGCTGATTCGCGGCCGGCGCCGGCCCGTCGTGGGCCGCGTGAGCATGAATTGGATCAGCGCCGATCTCGGGCCCGATAGCGGCGTGCAGGCCGGCGACGAGGTCGTGCTGATCGGCGAACAAGGCGGGGAACGCATCTGGGCCGACGAACTGGCCAAGCACTGCAACACCATCGCCTATGAAATCCTGACGGGCATTTCCCGCCAGATCGAGCGGCGCTACCTCGGCCAGTAAGGAAATGGCATGAAAATCCTGATTGCGTCGCGCAACGCCCACAAGATCGAGGAAATCAAAGACATCTTCGCCCTGCCCAATGTGGAATGGCTGTCCGCCGCGGACTTTCCGGAACTGCCCGACGTGGTGGAGGACGGCGCCACCTTCGAGGCCAACGCCGTCAAGAAGGCAACGCAACTGGCCCGCGCGACGGGCCTCTGGGCGCTGGGCGACGACTCCGGCCTGGAAGTCGTCGCCTTGCACGGCGCGCCCGGGGTGTTTTCCGCGCGCTACGCGGGCGAACCGTGCAACTACGCCAACAACAACGCCAAACTGCTTCGCGAACTGGCCGGCCAACCCAACCGGGCCGCGCGGTTCCGATGCGTGGCCGCCTTGAGCGATCCAACCGGCCGCGCGGAGACGGTCGCAGGTTCCTGTCCGGGGCGCATCATCGACGCGCTGCGCGGAACGCAGGGCTTCGGCTACGATCCGCTATTCGTGCCGGACGGCTACGACCGGGCTTTCGCCGAGATGGATGGGGCGCAGAAAAACCGCCTGAGCCATCGCGGCCGCGCCTTGGCGCTGGCGAAAGAGAAATGGGGCGCGTTGCTTGCCGCAAACGCCGTCCGCTGGCCGTGACGGAACCCGGCGCCGTCTAGACCACTCCGGCGCGGACCAACGCCGCGATCAGGGCGAGGTTGACGCCGTTGAACAGCATGTGCATGCCCACCGGAACCCAAAGCGTGCCCGTGCGGGCATAGGCCAGCGACAACGCGACGGAAAACAGTCCCAGCGCCAGAAAGGTGCCGGGATCCGCGTGCAACGCGGCAAAACCGATCGCCGTCAAGGCGAGGCCGGCGACGGCGCCCGAGCCGCGCACCAGGAGCGGCAGGAGAATGCCCCGGAAAAGGACTTCTTCGGCGAACGGCGCTACGACCACCGCGAAGAAAACGAAAGCGGCGCGGAGGGGAAGATTTTCGATTCCGATGAACAGGCGGATGGCGTTTTGCAGATCGGGCGCATAACCGGCCGCGCGCAGCAGCAGTTGCCAGACGAATGCGGCGAACCACAGCGCCGGCAGAATCGCCAGCCACCGCAGGAGCGCCTGCCGGGCCACGGCGTTGGGCCGGACGGCCGCGCCAAAGGGCAGGGGTTTGCCGCGCGCACGCCACAGGATGCCCAGGGCCAATACGCCTTGAAAGGCGAGCAAATCCCACGCGACCGCCGCAGAGAGCCACCGCCGCGCAAGCTGGGCCGCGGCGAGGAGCAGCAGCAGGATCCCGAGATCGGATATTCGCCAGGGACTGGCGGCGGCCATCTGCCCCAGGGCGGTTTTCCACGGCGTGGAAAATCCGCTGCGCGGCCGGATCAGGACGATCAACGCCGCCGTTCCCGCCGTCAGCAGGGCTGCCAGCGCGACGGCAACCGGCAACGCCCGGGAGATCGCCCCGGCGTCCGGCATTAGGCGGAGGGCGAATCGTAGGTTTCGCGGATCGTGTAGATGCGCTTGTCCTGCGATTCGTGGTAGGTGCGGATCTGGACTTCCGCCAGCAGGCCCATGGAAAGGAACTGCATGGAGAAGGCGAACAGCATGAGCGGCGTGATGACCCAGAAGGGACGCTTGACCAGATAGAGGTGGCCGTTCCCGGTTCCGCCAAAGAGCCGGTCGAGCAGGACCACCAGCAGCATGGCCAGGCCCGCGCCGCCGAAGGCGAAGGCGATCTTGCCGAACAACTGCATCGGCCCGCCGGTGAAGCGCAGCAGGAACTTGACGGTGAACAGGTCGAGGACGACCCGGAACGTGCGCCCGATCCCGTATTTCGATTCGCCGGCCAGGCGCGGCCGGTGCGACACGACCACCTCGGCGATGTCGCCGCCGACCCAGGAGCAGAGGGCGGGAATGAAGCGGTGCATTTCGCCGTAGAGCCGCACGCCTTGCAGCACGTCGCGGCGATAGGCCTTGAGGGTGCAGCCGTAGTCGTGCAGCCGCACGCCGGTGATCTTGGAGATCAGGGCGTTGGCGAGCAGCGAGGGCAGGCGCCGGTTGAGGAACGGATCCTGACGGTCCTTGCGCCAACCCGACACGACGGCATAGCCGTTGGTCTCCATCTCGGACAACAACCGGGGAATGTCGGCCGGATCGTTCTGCAGATCGGCGTCGAGGGTGACGATCACGTCGTTCTTCGCGGCGTCGATGCCGGCGGACATGGCCGCCGTCTGGCCAAAGTTGCGGCGGAAACGGATCAGCCGGAAACCGGGATAGCGGCCGGCGGCTTCCTTCAGGCCCTCCCACGAAGCGTCCCGCGAGCCGTCGTCGATCAGCAGGACCTCGTAGGGACGTCCCAGGCCGGCCAAGGCGTCGTGAAGCTGCCGGGCCAGGGCGGGCACGTTGGCTTCCTCGTTGTAGACGGGGACAACGACCGAGAGGCTGGGCGGGGTGGTGGTCATTGCGGACAGTATGGCGCAGCCGCGGCCCCTTTTCAAGCGGGGTTTGTTTGACAGCGGCTTTCCGGGGGTGCTACAAGCAAAAAGCATGTAGGCGCCCTGCGGGCGCTCCGCGAGGAGTCATCCATGGCGAAAGTCGTTCTCGAAAACGTGTATAAAGTCTATCCCGGCGACGTGACCGCGGTCCACGACGCGAACCTGGAAATCGAAGACCAGGAGTTCGTGGTGCTGGTCGGCCCTTCCGGCTGCGGCAAGTCCACCACGCTGCGCATGGTCGCCGGGCTGGAAGCGCCCAGCCAGGGCCGCATCGTCATCGACGGACGCGACGTGACCAAGTCCACGCCTGCTGACCGCGACATCGCAATGGTCTTCCAGAACTATGCGCTGTATCCGCACATGGATGTGGCGCAGAACATGAGCTTCGCGCTGGAGCTGGCGGGCACGCCGCGCGAGCGCATTGCCGAGCGCGTGCAGGCCGCGGCGAAGGTGCTGAACATTACGCACCTGCTGGCGCGCAAGCCGAAAGAGCTGTCGGGCGGTCAGCGGCAGCGCGTGGCGATGGGCCGCGCCATCGTGCGCGAGCCCAAGGTCTTCCTGTTCGACGAACCGCTGTCCAACCTGGAT
>JAKLIL010000188.1 GCA_022709625.1 Verrucomicrobiota bacterium | reverse complement strand
TTGCCTGCCCGGTTTCGGGTCGTTGTAGCAGAACCCAACGATGATCCGGTCCGGCCGGACGCCCGGCATGTGCTTTTTCAAAAGATCGCGCTGATCTACGGTGCAACTGGCCGAAACGCCGAAATTCAGGACCTGGACCTCGCGTTCAGGCCAGTGGCTCTGCAACTGCTGTTCCAAAAGATTGCCGTAGCGTTCCACGTCGGTGAGGCCCACCCCGTAGGTGTAGGAATCTCCCAGCAGCATGATCCGGTAGGCGTTGGCGGCCTTCGTCTCGGAGAAATCGCGTTCGCGGAAACCGAGCCGATTCACGTAGACCAGTTTTCCCCAGGTGTAGAAATAGTCGTTGTAGAACCCTTCGATGGGCAGGCCGCGCAGGGGTTCGGTCCAGCGCAGGACCAGTTCCAGCCCGAACGGCAGGAACGCCAGGACCACGAGGTTGAAGAAGACCACCGCGCGGAGGGCAGGTCGTTGCATGGCAAGCCGGACGCTCATGATGCCGTGCGGAAAGAATGTAGGGCAACGGCCGCCGGACGCAATCCCGAAAAAAAACCGCCAGGGCGGCGACTTGGCCGGATTATGGGGGACAGGGAAAGCCCGGCCACCTCAACGCGGTGGCCTACAGAACAGCCGGGTAGGGCGGCGACCTGGCGGTTCGGAATAGCCAGCTCGACGCGCTGGCCTACGGCAGTCATTCTCTCCAGGGCTGCCCATGGCGATAGCGTTCTTCCCGGACGCGGATTTCGTCCCGCAGGGTCGCAGACGCATCTGCGGGCAGGAGATCGGCGGCCTGGCGGGCACATCGCGCGGCATCTTCGAACCGGCCCGCTTCGGCTTCGGCCGCCGCCAGCGTATCCAGATAGGCCGGATGGCGGTGATGGGTCAACTCGCAGGCGCGCCGGGCCAGGCGCACGGCCTCGGCGCCGTCGCGGACCGCATCGTCGGGCGTCGTGGCCAGCAGCCAGGCGAGGCTGTTCAGCGCCTCGGGGTTGTCCGGATCGGCGTGGAGCGCGGCGGCGAAGCGGTCCCGCGCCGCGCGCGGTTCCTGGCGGGCGGCCAAGATCTGGCCGGCGAAATAGTTGGCCGCTGGGTGGTCGGGCACCTGTTCCAGGTAGGATTGCAGCAGGCCGAGGGCTTGGTCCCGCGAACCCATTTCGAAGCAGAGCAGACCGAGGTTGAGTCGGGCCGGCAGATAATCGGGATAAAGGCGCACAGCTTCTTCCAGATGCATCCTGGCGGAGGCGCGGCGGCCTTGGTTGGCCAGCAGGGAGCCGAGATTGAAATGGGCCAGCGAGTAGCCCGGATGGAGTTGCAGGACCCGTTCGTATTCGGCCTCGGCGTCGAGCGTCCGGCCTTGGGCCGCCAGCGCCACGGCGCGGTCGAAATGCCAGCGTGCCGCGTCGGGCCGCAGGGAAGTGTAGTTGCGGCCACCCACCGCATACGCGCCGCCAACGGCCAGCGCGGCGGTCGCAAGCGCCCTCCAGTTGCGTTGCCGGAACCAGTCCCATGCCGCAGACAGTAGGCCGGCCCCGAAGAACAGCAGGAAGGGCACGAGGGGCACGCGATAGCGGCCGGCCACGAAAAACGGCAGGTGCGAGGCGAAGAACGTCGCGATGAACAGCAGGAAACCCGCGGCCAATTCGCCGGCGTGGCCGGGATCGGTCTGGCCAAGGTCGCCCAGCCTGCGCCGGAAACAACGTCCCGCCGCCAGTCCCGCGCCGCCCAGGAACAACGCCAGAACGCCGGCGAAATTCCCGGGCATCCAGCGCAGGATCCGGGATTGGATGCGTTCCACTTCGTCTTCCTTGTTGTTGCCGACTTCCTGCGGGCCCCAGAACAACAATGTCTTGATGGCCATCAGGCGCAGGATGCGAGCCGGCTCGGCGCGGATGAATCCCCAGGCGTCCCGCGCGAATATCCGGGATGCCTGGGCATGGGAAACGGGTGCGCCGATCTTTTGCGACAGCGCCTGGATGAGCACCGGATAGTCGAAAGAGGTGCCGAAGAACCCGTAGCCGGGAATGTCGCTCTGCACGAAGCCCTGCGCCTGGGGGGTGTTGCCGATCAGCAGATTGATGCCGCCGTTGGTGGAGATGAGAACCCGTTCGCCGCTCGTGCGGTAGTTCCGCCACGTGGCCGGCGCGATGGCGCAGGCCAAGCCTAGGCCGAGCGCCAGGAGGCCGGCCCACGCCGCGCGCGGCGGTTGGCGCCGGCGTCGCGCCACCCACCAGATCCATGCGGCGAAAAACGGAATCCACAGCAGCACGTTGGGCCGGACCAAGGCGAACAGGCCCCACAGCGCGCCGGACGCCAGCATGGATCGGGCGTGAAATCGTTCGGTCCAAAATCCGGCGGCCGTCCAGGCCAGCAAACCCAGAAACACCAGCAAGGGCGGTTCCAGAAATTGGGATTCGTAATAGGGAAACACCCAATAGAAAGCCATCAGGGCGCACCAGATCGAACCGACGCGGGCATCGAACCAGCGTCGGCCCATGCCAAACGCCAACGCCACGCTGGCCAGGCCTAGGGCCATTTGCAGCGCGCGGCTCCACAGATAGCTGCCATGCGCAATTCGATACAGCAGCGCGAGAAAGAACGGGTAGCCGGGCGGCCGGAAATACGGATGGCGTTGGATTTCGGGATCCGGTTTTCCCTCCGGGGGAGTCCAATCGCCCGACACGAGAGCGCGGGCCCAATAGTCGTGGTATTTCGCATCGATGCCCGGCAACCGGAAATCGGGTTCGTGGCGGACTTCGGCCAAATAAGCCCAGCGCAGAAACAGGGCGCAAGTCATAACGATAAGAAGGAAAATGAAATGCATCTTTCCGTTGCACAAATTCGGCTGGACTTCGTTCCGCAGCGCCATGTTCGTCACATACCCATGACGCAAACCGTTGTCCAGTCCTTTTGCCGCGGCTGGGCCATCATGATGCCGCCAACACCGTCCTGCAATGCAAGAGATGCAATCGACTCAAAAGATACGCAATGCCGGAGACCTCTATGTCTTGGCGGATCGAATGATTTCGATGACTTTTTCCTGGCGGCAAAGATTGTTCATAATCAGCAAAAATCCGCTAGACAAACGACCGAAAGGGAATAAGTTGTAGATGCGGATCAAAACGCTTTAGTCGTTGTCGTTAGACGGCGAAGCGTCGGATCGTATGGTGTAGGCTTGAAGCGTTGCAGATGCAAATCCGAACTGTGTCGTTCCGAGGTGTGGTGGTCCGGTTGTCGCGAGGTTGGCCATGACTAATGTTGCACATCGTCCCCGTGTGTCGTGGGGCAAGATTTTGGCGTTCGGGGTGGTCGTGGGGGCGGGGTTGTGTCCCCGCGCCCAAGCCTTCGACACGTGGGGGCATCTGATCACTTCCGGAACCCCGCAGCAGACCGTGTGCCTCGGCGACACGATCACGGTGTGGGTCAATTTCGAGATCAACAACGGCGGCTGGGGCGAAGGCGGCGGCTGGGTCGGCGTGGGCTATGGAGCCAACAACAACGGCGGCGGTTGGACCTGGGTCAGCGGCAGTTGGTACGGCGACAACGGCGGCAACAACAAGTTGGTTCGGTCGCTGCTCAACTTCAAGCCTGCGGCGGCAGGAACCATCTATTTCGCCGCGCAGGGACGCATCTGGAACGGTGACCCGGCCACGGTTTTCCTTACCACCGCCTGGGGCAACGTCCCGCGCGGCAGTGGCGCCGGGGGGATGCCGTCCTTCACCGCCTCGCAATACTTCACCGTCAGTGCGTTGACGGCTCCGTCCGGGCAGGGCGCGGCGCAAGCCTCGTCGTCCCAGATCAACTTGACCTGGACCAAGGGCACGTCCTGTTCCACGGCGAAAGACACCTTGGTGGTGCGCTCGACCGCCAGCAGTTTCACGGCTCCGACGCAGGGCTCGACCTACAATTCCGGAAACACCCTGGGCTCGGGCACGGTGATCTACCGGGGCAGTTCAACCAGCTACTCGGACACGAGCCTGTCCGCAGGCACGAAATACTACTACGCTTTCTACGCCGAGAACTGGTCCTATTATTCCTCCGCCGTGACGGCGTCCGCCTGCACAAGCGTCACAATCAGTTCGCAGCCCGCCAATGCCACCGTCTGCGTGGGTTCGACCGCGCAGTTCAGCGTGACGGCCAGCGCGGGCACGACGCCTACCTACAAATGGCAAGTCTGGAAGGGCAGTTCCTGGGCCGATTGCACGGCTTCGGACGGCAGCAACTACGCGACGGCCACCTTCACCACCGTGGCCACGACCTCCGGCATGAACGGCTACAAGTACCGCTGCGTGGTCACCGACAACTGCGGCACGACGGCGGTCAACACCGACGGCAACGCCACGCTGACGGTGAACACGCAGTCCACCAATCCCACCTCGGCCTCGGCCAATCCCGCCGCCATTTGCAGCGGTAGCTCGAGCACGCTGACGCTCACGGGCGGCGGCGGCGGGACGAGTACGGTCATCAAATGGTACACCGGCTCCTGCGGCGGCACGCTGGCGGGCACGGGCAACAACCTCAGCGTCAGCCCGACGGTCACCACGACCT
>JAKLIL010000187.1 GCA_022709625.1 Verrucomicrobiota bacterium | reverse complement strand
ACTGGGATGCCATCCATTTCAACTGGGGACTTTGGGACATGTACGGCTGGAAGCACGAAACGTACGACCGCAGCCCGGAGGCCTACGAGCAACGGCTCGAACTCCTGGTCCAGCGCCTCAAGGAGACCGGCGCCAAACTCGTGTGGGCAACGACCACGCCGATTTGCCCCGCCGCCGAGAAGGACAGCGGCGTCGCGATCGATGCCGCCACCGAGCACCGGTATTTGGATGCCGCGGCCCGGGTGATGGCGAAACACAATATCCGGGTGAACGACCTGCATGCCTTCATGGCGCCGATCCGGGACCGGTATGCGCTGGCGGACGACAATGTCCACTTCACCCCGGAGGGCTATCGGCTGATTGCGGAACAGGTCGCCCGGGAAATCGACGCGGCGCTGCACGAAGAAACGGCCGCGGCCCATCCGCCCCAAGCGGCGATTCAAGGAACCGATTTGGACGACCGCCATCCGGAGCCGGCCTATTGATTGGCCGGCAACGGACCGGCGCGCCGAACCGCGCGATCGGCCTAGTTGGCCGAATCCATTTCCTGGACGGGTCGATCTTTGCTCGCCAGGATGTCCTTGGGGCTGAAAATCCGCGTGCCCAGCAAGGCGGCCGCCGCCACCAGCCCCGCGGCCGGCAGCCGGAACCAGGCGTTCAGATCGGGAAATCCCCATTTGAGGACCGCGAATCCTGCCGCGCAGGCCAAGCTTGCCGCGGCGATGGCGCCCGGCCGCAAATCGGCCCGGCGAAGCCAGGAACGCCAACCGAGGCACCACCCCAAGACCACGGCCAACGCCGCCATGCTGCAGAACGACGCCAAGGCTACGCCGACGATCCCCCAGCGGGGAGCCGCCACGATCGCCGCGCCCAGGTTCACCAAGGCGGTAGCCAAGGTGGCGCCGCCCACCAAGCGCGGCCGATCCATGGCAAGCAGCGCGCGGCTCGTCGACGTGACGGAGAGATAGGCCAGCGGAATGAACGCCATCCACGGCAGGAACCGGGACGCATCGCGAAAGGCGGGACCACTGAGAATCCGGAACACGTCTTCGTGGAAAAAGCACATCGCCAGGCCGGCGGGCAAGCCGATGCCCCAGACGTGGCGCACCATCGCGCTGAACAGCCGCCGCATTTCGCCGGTGGGCCCCGGAGCCGCCCCCGCCGCCTTGCGGTTGCGTTCGGCGTACAGCGGCGGGGCGGTCAAATCCAACAGACTCACCCCCATGACGTACACCATCATGGCCATGTTCATGCACAGGGTGTATTCCGCCACCGTTTTGATGTCGGAAAACCCCAGCAGCACGTAGCGATCCACCAGGCGGAAGAGCACCTCGCCCCAAACCATCGGCAACAGCGGCACCCCGTAGCGCAACACCGCCGCGAAAGATTCTTCGGGACGGGTCCGCTTCTTGGGCAGGCGCGCCCACAGCCGCAGGCCGATCGCCGTGGCGACCAGCCAGCCGGTCCACACCCACAGCGCATTCGTCAGTGCCGCCGCGGCCCAGGCGCCGAGCACGACGAATGGAATGAACCACAAGTCGTTTTGGAACAATTGGATGGCCCGCACCCGGACCAGATCGTTGCACCCGAGCGAAAAATACACCCGGTACAGCAGCCCGGACGTCAGCCCCAGCGCGAACCAGAGCAGGACGAGATCGACGCGGGACAGGGCCGGCAGCCACCCGGCGGCCTTGGCGACGGCCGCCAGCGTGCCCGCCGCCAACCATCCCGGCAGCGCCAACCGGGACCAGATCAGATGCAGCCAGCCCCGCTGCAAGGACGGCGGCAGGCCGGGCAGGCGGCGCATGAGAAATTCGAAACCGCCCAGCGACGACAGGATGGCAATGAAGGTGATCGTCGTCACCGCCAGCGTCAAGCTGCCGTAGAGTTCCTTGGACAGCATTTCCGTCAGGAGCCGCATCCGCAGCGGATTCAGCAAAAACCGCAGGCCGATGTAGCCGAAGGACGGCACGACGAAAAGCAACAACCGTCTCAGGCGTTGGGCCATGGGTCGGGATGGTTCGGAATCTGGCATGCGAGCGGACGGCAGGCCGGCGCGCGGCCCGCCGCGTTCCCGGCGTTCAGCGCACGACTTTTTTCATGGGTTTGACGATTAAATCCGTGGCCTCGGCCGTCCGGGGCAATTCCAGGAGATTGACGATGCGGGCCGCGAGATCGTCGGGTTGGAGCAATTCTTCCGGTTTGTAGTCGCGCCCCTCGAGGTGGAATACCCGCTCCTGCATGGGCGTGGCCGTGCGCCCGGGATAGACGCTCAAGACGCGAATGCCCTGGGCATCGAGCTCGGGGCGCATGCCGTCCGCGAGCATTTTCAACCCGGCCTTGACGGCCGCATACGCGGCCCAGGTTGGCGACGCCTGTAGCGCCGCCGTGGAATTGATGAACACCACCTCGCCCTGGGCGGCGCGCAACTGCGGCAGCAGGGCCTGGGTCAACCGATACGGCGCGCGCAGATGGGTGCGATAGAGCCGGTCCAATTCCTGGACCGACAGGTCGGCCAGGCCGCCCAGGCTGAAGTTGCCCGCGCTATGCGCGAGAACGTCCAGGCGCGGGACCGAACCGGCCACCTTGGCCACCAGCGCCTCCAATTGGGCTTCGTCCGCCAAATCGCAGGCATGGCACGTCGGCGGGGACGGCGCATGCTCCACGGCGGCGGCGGCCTGCAATTTGGCGCGGTCGCGGCCAACCAGAAGCAGCTGTGCGCCGGCAGCGCCCAGCGCGCACGCCAAGGCCCGGCCAATGCCGCTCCCGGCCCCCGTGATCAACGCGGTTTTCCCCTGCCAATTCGAATCCCTGGATGTCATGCGGTTCCTGCTTGGTTTGCCGTCATCGCGACGGAAGGAAAGCTACGCCGGGCCGAACGGCGACTCAAGAATGAAAACCCGCACCGGCGCGGCGGCGGCGCGCGCGTGCCGCCGGCGCCAGCGCCGGTTTGAGTACCCACAAGATCGGGCCCGAAGGCGGCCTTTATTGGTGTACGTACGACACCTTGGAAACGCCGGCCCCGGTGGCCCCAAAAACTGGGCTTGCCGTTCTACGCCATGGCAGGGTTGGCGAACCGCGTGCGGCCCTGAAAAACACGCACGGAGCCTAGCCCAGCCAAGGGGCCAATTCTGCCCGCCAGTGGTCCCGGATGGCGGGCCAGGCGTAGCGCGCGCGAATCAAGTCGCGGCCGTTCCGACCAAGGCGGACGGCGGATTCCGGATCCTGCGCCAATCGCTCGACGGCTTGCGCAAAATCCGCGGCCGACGCCAACGCCAGATGGTCGCCGTCGCGGCAGGCAATGCCTTCGGCACCTTTCGGCGTGGCCACGACGGGCTTGCCCCAAGCCAGATAGTCGAGGATTTTCAGGCGCGTGCCGGAACCGCTGAAGATGGGCGCAAGACAGATGTCCGCCCGGCGCAGCACCGGCGCCAACGATGGCAACCGGCCCAGACAAAGGATATTCGCAGGCATGGTCTCCTTGGGCACCGGCGCTCCGACGACCAGCACGCGGTACCCGCCGGGTTGCCGGCGTTCTAATTCCGGCAGCAGCCGGTCGCGGATGAACGCCAATCCTTCCGCATTGGGTTGATAGTCTAGTTTTCCCCCCACGAACAACAAGACTTTGGCGGTGCCCAATTTCGCTTCCAGGTCTTCGTCCAAGCGGCGAAATCCGAGTTCGTTTTCTTTCGGATATTCCGCGCCGTTGGGAACCACCCGCAGCTGCGCCGGATCCAGGCCGTAGCGGGCGACCAAGCCATCCCGATCCACCTCCGAACAGGCCAGCACCAAGGCCGCGGCGCGTACCGTTCGGGCTTCGCAGCGGGCGACCAGCAGTGAAAAGGGATGGGCGGGGCCAAACCGTTCTTCGATGGCGGCGGCATCCACGTTTTGGGCGTCGAGGATCATCGGACAGGGCGCCCCGCGACGGGCAAACGGCGCCCAGGCCCAGATGGAATCCAGCACGAGACAAGCGGGCTTCCGTTCCGCAATCCAGCGCCGGACCCGGCGCGCCGTCGGCGGCCAAAAGAAATTGAACATGCCCCAATTGATCCCGACGCGGCGCGCGCCGAAATCGGGACGAAAGCCATCCGTGCGAAAGGCGGGATGGACCGGACGCGGCTGGAGGAGCCAGGCCCGGTCCGGGCCAATGGCATTCAGCAGTTCGCTGACGCGGCGCGTGCCGCCGCTGCAGGCTTCGTTGACGTTGTAGTAGGACAGCACGGCCACCGGCCGCGCGCCTGCGTGGCCGGGGTTCATCGCAGAGCCTCCTCGAGCACGGCTTCGTAGGCCGCGGCAATCGCTTCCCAGGAAAAGGACTCCCGGGCGCGGGCGGCGGCCGCAGCCGCAAGGCGCCGGCGCAGGGGTTCGTCCTTGATGAGGCGGCGGATCGCTTCCGCCATGCCTGCGGAATCGCCCGGGACCACAAGGAGGCCGGTTTCCCCGTCCACGACGGCGTCGGGAATCCCGCCCACCCGCGTGGCCACGCTCGGCGCGCCGCCCAACGCGGCTTCCAGAAACACGATGCCGAAACCCTCGACGT
>JAKLIL010000186.1 GCA_022709625.1 Verrucomicrobiota bacterium | reverse complement strand
AACCCGGAGACGAAACTTGGTACACCTCCTGTCTCCTGCGGATCAAACTCCTGCGCGGGGAAAAACTGGCACCTTGGCAAATCTACAAGGCCATTCGCTCCGCCATCCAAAAACGGGGCTACGATCCCGATATCCCTTGGAAAAACCGCGAAGAGAAACAACAACAAAAGGAAGACAAAGAAACGGCGGCCGTGCTTTTCGACGAGAAATTGCTTCGGCAGACCGTAGGCGACAATCCGGAATGGCTCTACCCCTGCTATCTCGACGCTTCCCGCATGGGCTTGTGGAACCCAGCCCGACCCGACCAGCTTGAAACGCGCCAAGACCACAAAGCCCAAAGCACCCGCAAGACGGTCATGCTGCGCGCCTTGGTCGAAAAAGAGCTGCGCGATTTGCTGCGCCAGGCGGCCCGCCAACTGCCGGTACTGGCCGGCAAAGAGGAATTCATCCTCTATGGACCGAACGGCAAGTATTCATCTTCCGCGGTGCGCGCAGGCGTCTTGGCCCAAAAAGTGCCCCGCTTCGACAACCGCATCATCGACAAATGCGCCCTGATACCCCGGTTGAACGTTTGTAAAATCCGCATGGCCGACAACCGGCCCCACCCCGCATCTCAGATTATTTTCGAAATCACCTTCCTGCAGAAACTCAAAAACATGCGGGTCCAGGGCTCCGGAGGCATCCGGGGACTCACTCCCGCCGAAATCGCCTTGGCCACCTTCTCGCAAAAAAACGCTCTTCCGCCCAAGGCCTGGACCGCATTTTGCGAAGAACGCGGCTTGCACCCCGACCCCGCCCATAAAAAACTGGCGTTCCAGGACATTTCTCCGGTTCTCCCGCCTGAGGCATTCCGTTCCGCCCTTGCCGCTAAACTGAATGGCATTTCCATCATGGACTCCGGCAAACGCGTGCGGAATTTGACCGAAGAGGAACGCGCCGCCCTGCTCGCCCTGTTCCAGCAGCCCCGCGATTCCTATTCGTTTACCTCTTCCAAATGGGCGGATTTCTGCGAAGACATCGGGGTGGCATCCCTGCCCGGCCACGAAGAAGTCAAGCCGCCCAAGGCCGCGGGCCGCGCGCGTTTCTGCCGGCCGGCCGCCCAGATCCTGAAACGGCTGATTCTGTCCGGACAAGCGCCCGCCGCATTTCACGCCGCCGAAATCCGGGCCCTCAACGGCAACGCCGATCCACGCCAAGGGCTCGTCGCGTCCGATCTGGATTTTCTGCTGAACATGGGCGACTCCTGGGATGCCATCCGCATTCCTGACGGCAAGTTGGACGCCATCGCTAGCCGGTGTGCGGACGCCGACGAAGCCATCCGCAAGCTGATCGGCAGCCAAAACAATCCCGTCGTGCGCCATCGCCTGGGCGTTTTCGCCCAACGCCTGCGGGAGTTGAAACGGCGTTTCGGCGAACCGGACCATGTCGTGCTGGAGTTCGTCCGCGAAGACTTTATGGGCGACAAAGCCCGCAAGGAACTCCAGAAATTCCAGAACGACCGCGCCAAAGCCCGAGCCGAAGCCCGCGAACGGGTTGCGGAACTCGGCATCTCCGAAAAGAACTCCCTGCGCTATGAACTGTGGAAGGCTCAGGGCGGGCGTTGCCTTTACAATGACGACCCTCTGGCCGAAACCGACCTGGACAACTACCATGTAGACCACATCGTTCCCCGCGCAAAGGGCGGCCCCGATTCCCGCCTCAATTATGCCCTGACACTCAACCAAACCAACGACGACAAAGGCGACCGGACCCCGTACGAATGGTTGTCCGGCAATCCCGTTCGCTGGCAAGCCTATTTGAACCGCGTGGAGGCGCGCCTCAAGGCGGCCGACGGCATTTCCCGCAAAACCGCCCAATTGCTCACCCTGCCCAACGCCGCGGAACTGGCCGAAAAATACACCGCCCTGGCCGAAACCGCCTGG
This sequence comes from Verrucomicrobiota bacterium, assembly GCA_022709625.1. Lineage (GTDB taxonomy): Bacteria > Verrucomicrobiota > Kiritimatiellia > CAIQIC01 > Lenti-01 > Lenti-01. Next base: position 2,655 of record JAKLIL010000186.1, on the reverse strand, counting down.
ATTTCGAGACTTGCCCAGAAAATCGCCGACCTGGCCTTCGGATGGCACAACGGCGTCGATGCCGCCGGCCGCAAGCGCACCGTCGTCGTTTCCGGCGGGCTCACCGCCCGCATCCGGCGCAAATACGGACTCAACCGGATCTTGAATCCCAATGTCGCGACCGAGGAAGAAGCCGAAAAGAAAAACCGCGCCGACAAACGCCACCACGCGCTCGACGCGATGACGATCAGTTTCATTCCGCAATGGGCGCGGGACCCGGACAAGACCGGATTCTTCCGCTTGCCCAGGGAAATCCGCGACAATCCATGGCCTTTCTTCCAGGCCCGGATCGATGCCGTCGTGCCGCGGCAACTCTGCTACGAGAAAGCTCCGTTGGCCGAAACCATCTACGGCCTGCGCAAAACGCCGGAGGGCGACCAAGTCGTCAAGCGCACGGACCTGCGCGAACTGGCCTACCAAACCGTCAACATGAAGACGGTCTACAACATCGATTATGCCGTCAAAACCAGCATTCCGAAAATCTTGGACGAACGGATTCAATCACCTCTGCTCGAATTCGCCCGGACGAAACCCACCGAAGAAGACTGGAATCGCTTTGTCTCCGGGTTCGCCCCCTTCGGCTCGCTCGTCCGCCGCGTGCGGCTTGCCGAAACCGCCCTGCCCCCAGACTCCATGGGCGAATTCAAAAACATGTCCAAAGACGGCACCCCCATGTTGCGCAAACGGCTCAAGGCCAACAAAGGGCAATATGTCCTCGTGGAACCCGACGGCAAAATCCTGGTCCGTCCCGTATATTCCTTCGAAAGCCCTTTCCAAGTTCGGGCCCAGCTCTTGGCCGAAAAGGCAGGCCGCACCATCCAAGGCTTCTACCAAACGGGGTGCCTGGTTGAGCTGGAAAAGGAAGTGGAAGCAGGAAAGCGCATATTGCCAAAAGGCATTTATCGTTTAAGCACCGTCCTTGCCGATGGGCGTGCTTGGCTTTTCTCACACGAGGGACCGCTGTTGCCTCGGTTAAGTCTCAAACCCCTCCTGTCCGCCGGTTTCAAGCGCATCGATAGCTGATGTACCACGTCTTGCACGTCTTGCGGCACGGTTCGACCCTGGCCAAGCGCGAAGGCTTCGTCGTTTGCAAGGGGGCGGACGGCGTTGAACAGTCCCTTCCGTTCGCCGATATCCGCGCCGTGGTCATCGCCGCGCGTGGAGTAACCATTTCATCGAACTTTTTGGGCGCAATACTGGAAGGCGACGGCATTGTTCTCCACTGCAACGAGCGCTACCAGCCCTGCGGTGTCAGCGCGCCGTTGGCGCGAATCGTCGATCGCAACGCCTGCCTTGCCCAAGCCGCCCGGCCCGGAAAACTGAATGCCCGCATTTGGAACGCCATGCTGCGGCGCAAAATCGAGAACCAGATTATCGTTTTGAAAAGGCTGGGCATTTCCTCGCCCCGGCTGGAGCAGGCGCTCGCTCGGGGCCCCCTGCACGAAGGGAACTGCGCCAGAACCTATTGGCGGCTTTTCTTTCCCCGGCTGGGGTCCAATGCCTTCCGCGCCCGTTCGTCCGAGACAAATTGCGGCATCAACCACCGCCTCAATTACGGCTATGCCGTCCTCTCCGCCCTCTGCCATCGGTCGTTGCTGGCCCACGGGCTCTCGCCTCTGTTCGGCGTCCAGCACACCACTCGCTACCGCACCCACCCGCTGGTCTATGACGTCATGGAACCTTTCCGCCAGTTCGTCGATCGCATGCTCGCCGAGTGCCCAGTTCGTCCCGGCGCAGAAGGCATGAAAGAATGGTGCAAGCATGTCGGCGCCGCGCTCCGGGAATGCCGCGTCCACCACCCCCGCTATGCCATCAAGCTGATGGATGCCATCGACGCGACCTGCAAGTCGCTCGCCGATTGCTATGCCGCCCGCTCCGTCTCGCCCCTCTGGCTCCCCGCCATGGCATGAAAAAAAGCGCCTTCCGCATGGGTTGGATTTTGGCCATGTTCGATCTCCCCGTCCTGACCAAGCCCCAGCGCATCGTGGCGTCCAGATTCCGCAACCGGCTTCGAAAAGAAGGTTACCTGATGATTCAGTATTCCGTTTATGCCCGCCCCTGCGTCACCGTCGAACAAATGGAAACCCATGCCGGCCGCGTTCGCCATTTCGCGCCCGCCACCGGCAACGTGCGGCTCCTGTTCATGACCGATCAGCAATGGGCCAACAGCCAAACTATCATTGGCGAATACTACCCACAGAAAAACCGCGAAACCGCCCCGACCATGCCCCGCCAAATCGAATTCTGGGAATAAAAAATCCGGCATCTCGGCGTGCCAGGCAGAGGCCGAAATGTCGGATCATCAGTTAAGACTTCACCCCTGAAATCTTGTCGCAACTCTCGCCTCTTTAACCCGTTCCGTCAAGGCGAATCTAACAGAACCGTTTGGGGGGTGAAGTCAAAACCCAGGAGGAGAAGGGCCTCGCGGTTTCCCTAATCTAACAGAACCGTTTGGGGGGTGAAGTCAAAACCGGCAGCGGGCCGCTCGTGCTGGCCACGTTAATCTAACAGAACCGTTTGGGGGGTGAAGTCAAAACTTATGGAATGCTGGGCGGAAATCCGCGTCCAATCTAACAGAACCGTTTGGGGGGTGAAGTCAAAACTCGCGTTGCGTGC
>JAKLIL010000185.1 GCA_022709625.1 Verrucomicrobiota bacterium | reverse complement strand
GACGTAGGGCGCGCGGGCCATCTGGAAAATGGCGTGGTTCTTGGCGATGGCGCCGTGGGCGCCGGCCGGCGACTTCACCGGCAGGTTGCGGAAGCGCAGACGGTCGTCGCCGAAGGATGCCACCACGGCCGCGCTGTCGTCCGGCGTGCAATCGCCCACGATGCACATCTCCCAGTCGGCAAAGCCCCGCTGGGCGCGCACCGACTCGATGGCCCGCCGCAGCAGCGCCGCGCGGTTGAAGGTGCTCGTGACGATGCTGACCTGGGGGGCGGCCATGCGCGGCCTATCCCTGGAATTCTTCCAAGGCGCGGAGGGCTTCGTCCATGTCCGAAGGCACCAGCACGAAACCCTTTTCGTCGCCGGGACCGCCGGAGGAATAGCCATATTCGATGTTCACGTTGCGACTGGCCAGGGCCGCGAGCACGCGGCCGAGTTCGCCCGGCTCGTTTGGCGCCCGCACCAGCAAAACGCTGCGGGCGGCGACCAACTCGCCGGAATCCTCGACCAGTTGGCGGGCTTTTTCCGTGTCGTCCACGATCAGCCGGGCGTAACCGTGGCCTTCCGTGTCCGCCAGCGTCAGCCCGTAGACGTTGATGCCGTGTTTTGCGAGGAAGGTCGTCAGCGCCGCCAGCGTGCCCTTGCGGTTGTCGATGTAGATCGTGAGCTGCGTGCCTTTGGAATAAACGATGTGCGCTCCGTCCATGGCCGACCTCCTAGAAAACCAATTCCGCGCACGCCAGCCGCCGGCCCAGTTCCGCCAGGACGCGGGCATCGTCGGCGCGGCCGGCCGATTCGAAGGTGGCGCCAAAGCGCAGATAGGCTCCGGCGTCGTCCCACGGCACGGTCGAGATGCAGTGTTCCGTGATCAAATATTGCGAGGCTTCCTCCGCGTTGGCGAACACCCGGCCGCCGGCCGCCCCTTTCGGCGCCGGGACGTAGAGGTAGAAGGTGCCGCCCGGCATCCGGGCCTCGAAGCCCGCGGCCTTGAGCACCTTCACCAGCCCGCGCAGGCGCCGTTGGTAGTGGGCCCGGATTTTTTCGGAAAGCCGCATGTCCGCGATGCCCGCGCACGCCGCCACCTGGATGGCCTTGAACTGGCCGCTGTCGATGTTGTCCTTCACCTCTGCCACGGCGGACACCACCCGCGGGGAGCCGGCCACGAATCCGAGGCGCCAGCCGGTCATGTTGTAGCTCTTGCTCATGGAGTGCAGTTCTACGGCCGCCTCCTTGCCGCCCGGCCGCGACAAGATCGACAGGCGCGGGCGCCCGTAGACCAGGGTGGCGTAGGCCGCGTCCTGCACGACGAGGACGTTGTGCCGCCGGGCGAACGCAATCAACGCGTCGAAAAACTCCTCCGTGGCGGCCGCGCCGGTCGGATTGTTCGGATAGTTCACGTAGAACAGCTTTGTTCGCGACAAATCCGTTTGTTCGAGGGCCTGCAAATCCGGAAAGAACTTGTTTTTCGCCAGCAGGGGCACGGCCCGCACGGTGCCGCCCAGGTACTTGGCGTGCGTCGGCAGCACGGGATAGCCCGGAACGGTGGCCAGCACCATGTCGCCGGGATTCACGAAGCACAGGGGCAGCATCGCCAGCGCGGGCTTCGAGCCGATGGTGTGGTTGATTTCCGTCGCCGGATCCAGATCCGCCACGCCGAAGAAATCGGCCATGTACTTGGCCGCGGCGGCCCGGAATTCCGGGATGCCGTTGTCCGCATAGCCGCGGTTGGCCGGATCGTCCACCGCTTTTTTCAGCGCCTGGCGAATGGGCCGGGGGGCCATCTGGTCGGGCTCCCCCACGCCGAAATCGAGCATGTCCACGCCGGGATGGGCCGCCCGCGCCGCGCGCTTGGCCCGCTTGATTTTCTCGAACTTGTAGAGGACCGGGTTTTGCCCGTATTGCGCGCCGCCGATCCGGTCCGCGAAGAGGTGCTGGATATCCATGGGTCGCTGCCTTTCCAAATCGAGCCGATTATTCATGTTCCCCCCGGTTGTTCAACCGCATTCTGTCCCGGGCGTATTTTAGCATTGTCTTTCCCCGCGCTTTTGTGGCATCAACGGCAACCTATCGTTCACTTTTTCACCGGACAGGAGCAACGAAATGAATGTATTGCACGTGATCGCCAACCCGCGGCCCGCCGAGACTTCGACCTCCAAGAAGCTGGCGTTCGAATTCTTCGCCGCCCTCACGGAAAAGAATCCCGACATCGTGGTCAACAACCTGGACCTCTACCAGAACAAGCCGCCCTACGTCAGCGCCGAAGCGCTCAACTACTTCTGGGGGCCGATCGCCAATCCCAGCTACATCCCCACCAAGGCCGAGGAAACCGCCGCGAACTACTCCAACAACAACGCCCAATCGCTGATCGACGCGGACGTTTTGGTCCTGACCCTGCCGGTCTGGCTCAACGGCATGCCGGCCATCCTTAAGGCGTGGCTCGACCAGGTCCTAGTCCCCGGCAAGATGTTCGATTTCGGCCCCGAAGGCATCGTGCCCACCCACCACCTCAAGACCGTCGTCCTGCTGGTCTCCTCCGACCAGGTCTACAAGGAAGGCGACGTCCGCGACGGCCTGACCCCGGCCATCCGCGCCAGTTTCGCCTATATCGGCGTCGACGACATCCAAATCGCCTGGGCCGACGGCCAAGACGCCGCCCGGCATTTCGACTCCAAGGAGCGCCGCGAAATGGCCGTCGAGGCCGCCAAGGAAATCGCCGAGGACCTCGCCGGCCTGGCGTGAGGCGTTTGCCCGTTCCGCTCCGCCGGCTTGCCGGCGGAGCTTTTTTTCGGCCGGCCTGCATGGAGACGCCCGCATGAATACCGAACCCAATTCCATCGGTCCCCGCCTGCGCCAACTGCGCGAGCGGCGCGAATGGTCGCTCGACGACCTGGCGCGCCAAAGCGGCTGCAGCGTCGGGATGATCGCCGCCCTCGAAGCGGGCGAACTCGTCCCCTCCCTGACCCCGCTGCTGCGGCTGGCCCGCGGCCTCGGCGTCCGCCTCGGCACCCTGCTCGACGACCAAACCCAGGACGGACCCGCCGTCGTTCGCAAGGGCGAAATGGCCGCCACCATCCGGTTTTCCGGCAACGACCCCGCCCGCAAGCGGAGCACGCTCGACTTCCATTCCCTCGCCCCCCACAAGGCCGCGCGCAACATGGAACCGTTCCTGATCGACGTCCATCCGGCCCGGGGCGACGTCGCCCTCAACGACCACGAAGGCGAGGAATTCATCTACGTCCTTTCCGGCCGCATCGAAATCCGCTACGGCAAAGAGGTCTACCGGCTCGACGCCGGCGACAGCATCTACTACGAGTCCGCCGTGCCGCACCACGTCCACGCCCTCGGCGGCGACGCCCGGATCCTGGCGGTCGTCCACGCCCCCGCCTGACGCCCTCCCCATGACCGCCGCCCACGACGTTTTCCAGGCCCCCGTCGGCGCCGGCCCCGACGGCTTCACCACCCTGACGCTCGGCGGCCAGCTTGAATTCTGGGCGCGCGAAACGCCCGACCACGACTTCCTCGTCTATCCCGACCGGAGCCTGCGCTGGACCTACAAGCAGTTCGACGAGCGCGTCAACCGCCTCGCCAAGGGCATGCTCGCCATCGGCATCCGCCGGGGCGACCACGTCGGCATCTGGGCGAAAAACGTGCCCGACTGGTTGACGTTCCAGTTTGCCTGCGCCAAGACCGGGGCCGTCCTCGTGACCGTCAACACCGCCTACAAGGGCGAAGAACTCGACTATGTCCTCCGGCAATCCGACCTGAAGCTGCTGGGCCTCATCGACGGGTTCCGCGACGTCGATTACATCGAAACCATCAACCGGCTCGTGCCCGAGCTGAAAGTCCGCCCCCGTGGCCATCTGGTCTCCAAGGCCTATCCCCACCTCAAGTTCGTTTGCTACATTGGCCAGGAGAAGCACCGCGGGATGTACACCACCGCCGAACTGATGCTGCTCGGCGACCACCAGCCCGACGTGCTCCTGGCGGACGCGCAAGCCGCCATCGGCTGCCACGACGTCGTCAACATGCAGTACACCTCGGGCACGACGGGTTTCCCCAAAGGCGTGATGCTCACGCACCACAACCTCCTCAACAACGGCTGGAGCATCGGCCATCGCCAGCGCTTCACCGCCGCCGACAAGCTCTGCCTGCAAGTCCCCCTCTTCCACTGCTTTGGCGTCACCCTCGCCGTCATGGCCGTCCTGTCCCACGGCGCCACCAACGTGATGGTCGAAGTGTTCGATCCCCTCCTCGGCCTCGCCGCCATCCACCAGGAAAAATGCACCGTCCTCTACGGCGTGCCCACTATGTTCATCGCGATGTACTCCCATCCGATGTTCCAGATGTTCGACATGTCCAGCCTGCGCACCGGCATCATGGCCGGCACCGTCTGCCCCATCGAAGTGATGAAACGCGTGATCGCCGACATGCACGTGACCGAGATCACCTCCGTCTACGGCCTGACCGAAGCCTCCCCCGGCATCACCCAGACCTACGGCACCGACCCCGTCGAATTGCGCGTGGCCACCGTCGGCCCGGCCTTTCCGGGCGTCGAGGTCGCCATCCGCGATCCCGCCACCGGCCA
>JAKLIL010000184.1 GCA_022709625.1 Verrucomicrobiota bacterium | reverse complement strand
AGCCGATGCCTCGCAGCCAGCGCACCGGGCTGAGGACCGCGCTTTGGCGGGCGCGGGTGAAATAGCCGCGGGCGGCGAATCCGACCACCACCGCCACGATCGCGGCGACGCGCAGCTCCTGCGACGACCAAAAGCCCAGCACGGAGCCCGAACCTGCCGTCAGCAGCAGGTAGACCGCGCCCGAAAAAACAGTCGTTACGATGAAAGAACACATGTTGATCCTCTTTCGGCCCAAAACGGGGTGAAGCTATCACCTGACAGGGGCGTTTGGCCAGAAAAACTTCCTTTTTCAGTGGAGGGCCGAGGCGCTGTAAACCGTTTTACAAAACAAACAGGTTGTGTTGGCCGAATCGGGCAAGGGGAAATCAATCCCAAGTCTGCGGCTGGCCGGTGGCGGCGATCACCGCGTGCCAAAGGTCGCTTTCGGGATCGACCTTCTTGCGGCCCGCCGTGGCCAGCGGAATGGGCACATGGACATAGACGCTGTACCAATCCCCGATGATGAGGTCGGTCTTGCCGGCCATGGCGGCGTGGACCGCGTTGCGGGCGAACCCATCGCACAGGCGGGCGTCCTGCGAATTCGCGGGAATGGACCGGATGATGTAGGATGGATCAATGTACTTCAGGCCGATCTCCAGCCCCTGTTCCCGGAAATACGCGCCGATGCGGTCGCGCAGGAAAGCGCCGATATCCGCTTTCTTGCGGTTGCCGGATTTGTCCACTTCGCGTTCTTGTTCCAGCAGATCCTGTCCGGCGCCCTCGGCAACGACGATGACGGCGTGGTGGCGCTCGGCCATGCGGCGGTGCAGGGTCGCCAAGAACCCTTTGGGCCCGTCGAGCCGCAGCGGCACTTCGGGGACCAGGACGAAGTTCACCTCCTGTGAGGCGACAGCCGCGCCGGCCGCGATGAAGCCGGAGTCGCGGCCCATCAGCTTGACGAGCCCGATGCCGTTGGGGGCGCCCTTCGCTTCGCAATGCGCGCCGTCGAGAATGGCGCGGGCCGATTCGATGGAGGAATAGTAGCCGAACGTCTGGCGCACGAACTGGATGTCGTTGTCGATGGTCTTGGGCACGCCGACGACGGCGATGGGCAGGCGGCGGCGGGCGATTTCCTGGGCGATCTCGTGGGAACCGCGCTGGGTGCCGTCGCCGCCCACGCAGAGCAGGATGTCGATTCCGCGGTTCACCAGGAAATCGACCATCTCGGCCACGGGCTGCTGGCCGCGGGAGGAGGACAGGATGGTGCCGCCGTCGCGATGGATGTCTTCGACCATCTCCGGATCCAGCACGAGGGGCGGCTCCGCCTTGAAAGTGAGCCCTTGGTAGCCGTGGCGGATGCCCAGGACTTCGCGCACGCCGTAATTGTGGTGGAGTTCGAGGAAGGCGGAGCGGATGACGTTGTTCAGCCCGGGACAAAGTCCGCCGCAGGTTACGATGGCCGTCCGGGTCCTTTTCGGTTCGAAGAATATTTTCTGGCGGGGCCCCGCCTTTTCGAAAAAGGTCTCGTTGTCGGTGGGAATCCCGGGCGGGATTTCTACCTGGTGGCGCATGCGGGTCTTGTCCGATATGAAATCCCCGATGCGGTCGCCCCGGATCGTGTTGAGGGCGAGGGGCGAATCGTGGCGACAAGGTCCCAGGGTGGGAATGACGGCATCAAGAACGGGTTCCATGGGCGGACTCCACTGGATTTAGGATTGCGAACGCGCCACGAGGCGCAGACGGTAGGTGATGGTTTTGGACGACTGTGGCGGCAGAGTCAGGTCGAATGCCAACTCCTGCGTGGTTTTCGTGCAGGGAACGGACGAGCGGACCAAGCTCCAGCGCATCGGGGTGGTCGGTTTTTCGACGGCTTGGATGCGCACGGGGGAGGCCAGCCGGTTCACGAGCGTGAGGGTATAATCGACTTGCTTGGCGCCTTCGGGCAAGGCCTCTTCGGTCCCGACCAGGCGACTGGCCAATACGGTGTTCACCACGCCCATGTCCAGTTGGAACATACCCGGGAAGGGCGTGTGGTATACCCGGCCCGATTGGTTCGGCGCGCCGCGCGCTGCACCCAGAAACAAGTCGGCCTGTCCCGGCGGCAGGGGAAATCCCAATCCCATCTGGGTGGTATTGGGTATGAGCAGCATGCGGCGCAGCGGTAGACCGCCCGGCGGCGTGGGCGCGGGAATGGCGTCGGAATCGCACACGTGCGTGATTTGGGCCGGTTTGCGGACCACTCGGGCAAACTGGAATTCGGCCTCGCCGTTGGGCGGGAGCGCCATCTCCGTCGCCAACGGATACGCCACGGGCGGGAGGGGCGCGGAGCGATATGGCGCAAGCCATAGGTCGGTCAAGGCGGTGTCGGGATTGAGATCCAACAGGCCAAACGGTTTTGGGGGCGGTTGCAAGGCCTGGTCGGTGCCGACCAGTGAAATCCGGGCCTTGGGGAAAGCGGCTGACGTGCCGTTGTGGATGCGCAGGAAGCCGTTCAAATCCACTTGGACTGCATCGATGGACTCCGGCCCGATGCCGCGGACGGTCACGCGATAGAAGGCATTCCAATTGAAATCCGGCAACCGATAGGTCAGGGAATGGCCCATGGCATGGGAGAGGCGTTCGGCCAACTGGATTTCCAACTCCTTGTGGGCCGATGGAGGGGGCGGGATGGCGCGAGGCTGCCATTGCAGAGGCTGACGATTGTCGGTCGGCATGCTGGCAGCGGGCGCATCCAACCAGTGCCACTCGCGGATGGGCCATGGGCGGCGCACGTTCCAAATCTGCAGGGTCGCCAGATCAATTTGTGCGGGTGGATTGGTCCAGACCAGGCGCTCAAGTTCTTTCGCGCCCGACGGCGGAAAGAATTCGCGCACCCAGGCCGAACCTTGTGCCACCGTGAGCAAAGTCGGTTCGGCTTGGATTCCACAGGCCATGCCCCAAAGGATGGCGGCAAACGGCCAAAGGCGGCCGCGCGGATGGTTCAACGGATGCATCGATGTCGGCCAGCATAAGAGGTAGGCGGAGCCGCCGCAAGGCGAGAATCCTCCCGAAATCTTCTCACCGCCGCCGCCAAAGCGCGCACAAGGGGCAAATTGATGGCCTCACCGGAGCAGGTAGCGGAGGGCATCCGCATGTTCGACGTGCATATCCAAATTATGCTATTTGCAAATACCATACTATGTTGTATGCAAATAGCATAAATGAATGTCTAGCGGTCGAGTATGCTGCCGGATTGGGGGAAACAAATATATCCCGGGCGGCAGGGAGGTTACCGGCCCGTGATGATCTGTTTTGTTTCGAGGGCGATTTGAAGCTCCTCGTTGGTCGGCAGCACAAGAATCTGGATTGGGGCTCCGGCCTTTTGGATGGCGCGAGGCTCGTTCGCAGGCACCGCGTTCTTGGCGTCGTCGAGGCACAAGCCCAAATGGACGAGGTCCTGGCAAATGCGCGCACGGACCGGCGCCGAATTTTGGCCAATGCCGGCGGTAAAGACGACGGCATCCAGGCGGGGAAGCACCGCCATGTATGCGCCAATGTATTTTTGGATTCGATAGACGAACATCTCCAACGCGGTCTCGGCCTGCGGCTGGCCGGCGGCTGCAGATTCGACGACCTCGCGCATGTCGTTGACCCCGCAAACGCCTTTGAGTCCCGACTGTTTGTTCAAGGCATCGACCATCTGGTGGATATCCATACCCGTCTGGCCCATGATGTATTCCAGCGCCGCGGGATCGATGTCGCCCGAGCGGGTGCCCATCATGAGGCCTTCGAGGGGCGTGACTCCCATGGAAGTGTCCACGCATTGGCCGTTGCGTACCGCGGCCATGGAACACCCGTTGCCGAGATGGATACTGATCAGGCTGGTTTCCGCCAGCGGCCGGCCAAGGAATTCCGCGGTTTCCTGGGCAATGAACTTGTGGGAAGTGCCATGGAATCCGTAGCGGCGCAGCCGGTATTTCGTGTACCACTCGTAGGGGACGGCATAAAGGAACGCCTTGGGAGGCATGGTTTGGTGAAATGCCGTGTCGAATACGGCGACCTGCGGTGCGTGGGGGAAAAACTCCTGCGACACCTCGATGCCCAGCAGGTTCGCTGGATTGTGCAGCGGGCCAAGCGGAAAAAATTCCCGGATGGTATCCTTCACCTGGGGAGTGACCAGCACGGTGTCGCGATAGACTTCGCCGCAGCTCAGCACGCGATGGCCAACGCCGTGGATCTCCGCGGCGTCGTGGATGACACCCATCTTTTTGTCGGTCAGCAGGGTTACGACGCGCGACATGCCTTCGCGATGTTCCGAGAAGTGCCGTTCTTCGGTGAATTTCCGTTCCTGGTCGCCCACGAAGGTCTTGTGGATGGCGCGCCCGCTCGGTTCGCCGATCTTTTCGACCAAGCCCGACGCCAGCAGCGCGCAATGGTGGACGTCCTCGATGTCCATGAGCTGGTACTTGATCGAGGAACTGCCGGCGTTGATGACAAGGATGTTCATGATGCGCCATTCATAGCATGCCATGGGGAAAAACAAAAGAGCCGGATGGATATCTCCGGCTCCGGGGGTCTGGCAGGACCGTGGGTTACAGGGCCGCGGCCCAAGTGGCGCGGCGGGCATTGATGCGGGCACGGGCG
>JAKLIL010000183.1 GCA_022709625.1 Verrucomicrobiota bacterium | reverse complement strand
TCCGCGGCGGACATCCCGGCGGACGTTCCGGCGGCAGCCGTCTACGTGACGCGCGACGGCCTCGTGGTCCGCGGCGACGGCAGCGCGGAGTTTTGGGCGCCCGGCGAGAACGAAGGTAATCCGCTGGCCCGCGAACACCAACTCGCGGAGTGGCAGGACGATTTGGCGCGCCTGAAAAAGGATTTGGAGACGAAACGCGCGCGCGTGGCGACGCTGCGCCAAGACGAATCCACCGGCTTGGCGGCGCTGGAAGCCGCGCAAGCCGACTGGGACCGGCAACGCCGCGACATGGCCTTGGCCGAAGGCGAAATCCGCATGGTGGAGCGCGAAGCCAAGCAGGCGCGCGAACGCGCGGAGACCATCGGCTGGGAACTCCAGGGGCTCGTGGAAAAGACCGGCGCGGGAAGTCAGCGCCGCACCCAACTGTCGACCGATATCGAGGCGATCCGCGTGCGGCAGGCCGAACTGCGGACGGCGAACGCGGCGGATGCCGACAAGCTGCGCCAGTTCGAGGATGCGCGGGGCGCCTTGCTGGATGCGGCGACCGACGCGCGCGTCGCCTTGTCCGGCTACAAACAGCAACTGGATGGCCTCCGGGCCCGGGGCGAACCGCTGGAGGCCCGTCTTCGCGAACTGGAAGCCGTGATCCGCGAACGGGCGGCCGGCATCGATTCGTATCGCGAGCGCATTGCCGCGCTCGCCCAGGCCACCGCCGATGCCGAAGCGCGGATCGGCCCCCTGGAAGAGGCCGGCAAGCGCCGGGCGGCGGAATTGGCCGAAGCCCGCGCCCAGCGCGAACGGCGTACCGCCGAATTGGCCCAAAGCGATGCGGACTTGCATGCCCGCCGCGCCGAACTCGACGCGGTGCGGGAGCGCCGCAACGCCGTCGACGTCCAACTGGCCCGGCAGCGCCTGCAACGCCAGAACCTGGTCGAGCGGCTGGCCGCCGACTACAACATCCAGCCCGTCGAGGTGCAGAAGGCCAAGGAGCCGGTCTGGGAGGAAGGCGCGCGGCCGGCCGACCGCGAAGCGCTCGAAACCCTGGTGGCCGAAATCCGTACCCGCATCCAAAGCATGGGACCGGTGAACCTCGTAGCCATTGAGGAACACCAGGAACTGGAGGAACGTTTTGCGTTCCTGAACCGCCAGAACGAGGATCTGGTCAATGCGAAGCAGCAGCTTCTGGACCTGATCCGCAAGATCAACGACACCACGACCGCGCTGTTCACGGATACTTTCAACCAAGTCAACCAGAGTTTCCAAAGGTTGTTCAAACAGTTGTTCGGCGGGGGCAACGCCAAGCTGGTGCTCGTGGACGAAGAGAACGTGCTGGAATCCGGCATTGAAATCATCGCGAGCCCGCCGGGCAAGAAGATGCAGGGGGTCTCCCTGCTGTCCGGCGGCGAGCGCACTCTGACGGCGGTGGCCCTGCTGTTCGCGCTGTTCAAGGTCAAGCCCAGCGCTTTCTGCTTGACCGACGAACTGGACGCCGCGCTGGACGACAGCAACATCGCGCGCTATCTGGACATGCTCAAGGGCTTCCTCGCCAAGACCCAGTTCGTGATCATCACGCACAACCGCCAAACGATCGGTTCGGCCAACGCCCTGTACGGCGTGACGATGGAAAAGCAGGGCATCTCGAAGATCGTTTCCGTCAAGTTCTCGGACGCCGCGGCCGAAGCCGCGGCCAGTCCGGCCTGATGCCCCGCGCCGGGGAACCTATTTGGCCTTGAGGATCAGCGTCGGGGGGCGGAACCGTTCCGAATCTTCGCTGGCAGTGAACCGCCAACCGCTGCGGTGATCGGTTCCCGTGTCGCCGGTCAGCACGAGCGTGATCGCCGCGCCGGTATAGTTGCGGATAAAGGTGGCGAGCGCGTCCCCGGAAATCACGAGGGGATCGCCGGTTTCGGGGTTGCCCGGCATATCCATGGTGGCCAGCAGCGCGGCCGCATCGGTCTGCATGCCGCCGAGGTTGGTCGGATCGTTGCCGGGGGCCGTGGCCCACGTCGTTCGTTCGTCCCATGGCGCCGAGGTCTTCAAGGCCCACAGGTTGATCTTGTAGGGGGGCGCCTTGGGCTTGGTGGCGCTGGGTTTGCGGGACGTCAGCCGCAGGGCGGCCTGCTGGACGCGCGCGCGGTCGACGTTGGCCAAGGAAAAGCGCAGGTAGATTTTGCTGGCGTCTTCCAACTTGCCGCCGTTGCCGGCGCGCAGCGGGAGCACGGTTTGGTCCTTGAAGTCCGGCGCGGCGTCGTCGCCGGAAACGACCAGATCCAGAACGGGCGTCAGCGTCCACTCCTTGACGGGTACCGCAGCGGTGGCGCCGTCGGGGGCCTCCGGATCGACGCGGACGTAGCGGATTTGGCCGTTAACCAGTTTGGGTTTGAGCCGGCCTTCGGCGATCAGGCGCTCGCGGTTGGCCTTTTCTTGTTTTTCGGCCTGCGTGACCTTGAAGACGTGATAGCCGAGGAAAGACAGGCCGCCGATAAGGGCCAGCAGCACGATGCCGATGACGATGGGCGCGACGACGTTTCTTTTGGCCGTTGGTTTTTTCTTGCCGGATCGGGCTTCGCGCAACTGGGCCAGGGTGTCCGAGACGTCTTTGAGCAGCGACTCGTAGGTCGGGTAGCGGGCAAACGGATCCATGTCCAGCATGCGCAGCAGGATGGCGGCGGTCTTGGGAGAGACGGACGGCTTGAATTCCTGCGGATTCGGCGCCGGTTCCTTGAAGCGCAGGAGGACGGTATCGGTGACGGTTTCGCCGTTGAAGGGCGGCTCGCCGGTCAGCACGTGGTACAGGGTGCCGCCGAGGGAATAGATATCGGAACTGGCGTTGGGCGCCGCGCCCCGGACCACTTCGGGAGCGACGTAGTAGGGCGTCCCCCAGACTTCGCCGGGTTTGGGCTTTTCGCCCTTGAAGCGCGCGAGGCCGAAATCGGCCACCTTGGCGTTGCCGGCGCGATCGAAGAGGATGTTGGAGGGTTTGATGTCGCCGTGGGTCATGCCGGCGGCGTTGGCGGACTGCAGACCCTGGATGATCTGCAGGGCGGTTTCGAGCACGAATACTTCGTCGAGGACCTGGTGTTTTTCCTGGATGTGGTCCAGACGGCCGCCGTCCACGAGTTCCATCACGATGTAGGGCTGGCCGTTTTCCTCGCCGTAACTGTAGATTTGGACGATGTGCGGGTTGTTGATGGCGGCGAGCGCCCGGGCTTCCTGCAGGAACTGCTGGACGAAGGCGCGGTCCTGGCCGATGGATTGCTGCATCACCTTGAGGGCGATGGTCCGGTTCAAGGTCTGGTCGTAGGCCTTGTAAACGGAGCCCATCCCGCCCTTGCCGAGCTGCTCCAGCAAAATGAAGTTGGCGAAGCGGGCCGGCACCCGGAATTCCGTGTTGCAGGCCGGACAGCGCTGAAGGGAGAACGGCGCCACCGACTTGGTGTCGATGGGCTGCGAGCATTTGGCGCAGGCCACGACGTCGAAGCGCTCGATGAGGATGTCGCCTGCCCGTTCGTTGCTCATGCGTGCCGCCTCAGCCCGGCAGGGTGCCCGCGGCCTTGAGCAGAATCAGCATCAGGGCCTTGTGCATGTGCATGCGGTTTTCGGCCTGGTCGAAGACCACCGATTGGGGGCCGTCGATCACCTCCGCCGTTTGCTCCATGCCGCGCATGGCCGGCAGGCAGTTGAGGAAAATGGCGTCGGGCCGGGCCTGCTTCATCAGGGCGCCGTCCACCTGGTAGGGGCCGAATATCTTCCGCCGCTCGGCGGCTTTGTCCTTGGGCACATGGTAGCTCATCCACGAATCGGTGTAGACCACGTCCGCGTCGCGGACGGCCTCGGCGGCGTCGTGGGTGACGGCAAAGCGCACGCCGATGCGAGCCGCGTCTGCCTGGGCGGCGGTCAGGGCGGCCGGCGCCGGTTCGTAGTCCTTGCCGGCGGGACAGCCGATCAACAGGTGCATGCCCATCTTGGGGCAGGCGAAAAGGAGGGAATGCGTCACGTTGTTGAAACTGTCGCCCAGATATGCCAGCTTGAGGCCGGCCAGCCGTCCTTTGTGCTCCTCGATGGTTTGCAGGTCCGCCAGAATCTGGCCCGGATGGGAATAGTTCGTCAGCGCGTTGATGAGCGGCACGGTGGCGTACCGGGCCATCTCCAGCAGGTCTTCGTGCTTGAACAGCCGGGCCATGACGATGTCCACGTAGCGGCACATGGTCCGGACCGTGTCGGCGATGGATTCCTTGCCCGCGCCGGCCGGCGAGGTCGACGTGTCGTAATAGATGGCATGGCCGCCCATCTGGTTCATGCCGGCCTCGAAAGACAGGCGCGTACGAAGGGACGGCTTCTCGAAAACCATGCACAGCGTTTTGCGGCGCAGCGCGTCCGCATAGCGGTCCGGATACGCCTTGACCGCGCGGGCCTGGGCGATCGCCTCGGCGATCTGTGCCGCGGACCAGTCTTCCAATGTCAGCAAATGTCTCATGGGCAGACTCGTTTCAACAATCGAGCGCGCATCTTAACCGATCCGCTTCGGCAAAGAAACCCTTTTCCGCGAGGCCCCGGCACGAGGTTCCGGGACGTTTGCGCTTTGCGGGGCGATTCGCTATCGTGGCCGCCATGAAGGT